>CAYNFL010000051.1:0-5427 GCA_964396465.1 uncultured Christensenellaceae bacterium | reverse complement strand
CCTTACAAGCTATGTTATTCATTACGTCATCCAGCGAGGAGTAGTCCGTCACGGGATACAGCGCATTGGGAATCAGCCATGCCAGCAATGTGATAAACAGCGCAAAGAACAGCCAAATACCGATACCGGTGAGCGCCGAGGTCACCACGTGGCGGAACAGCAGCGACAGCAGCAGTGAAATACTGAGAAACAGCGACAGGTAGATCACCGTGAAAAACAGGAAAGCGAGTATCCGCATCAGCTCTTCCAGCGACGGTACGAGACCGATCAGTACCATGCCCGCGCCGCTGATCACAAAACCCAGCGAAAACACCGTGATCGCGATTACCGTCACTCCCGCGAGAAACTTGCCGTTGACCACCGCGTCGCGGTAGATCGGCTGTGAAAGCAGGCGGGAAAGCGTCCTGCGCGAACGCTCGCCGTTGATCGCGTCGAACCCGAACGCCAATCCCACGATCGGCCCGAAAAAGGCCATCATACCGCTGAAGGATAGTAAGCCGCCGTCTCCCGAGGTAAACAGGTTCAAAAACATGAACTCCGTCGAAGAAGTGCCTTCGCTCGAACCGTTGATCGTTTCCTGAAACCCTTGAAAGGCGCTGTATACGCAGACGAGCGCCAGCACCGTGATCAGCACGAGAAGCACCAAAAACCTCTTGCCGCGGAAGTAGTCCGAGAGCTCCTTTAAATAAAGCGCTTTTAAACCCGTCCGGCGCGATTCTTCGCCAGCCGCGGGCGACGCTTTTTTAGCCAGTGACAGCTGCATTTGCCGACCCCTCCTTCTCGAAATACTGCCGGTAGACATCGTCAAGATCCGTACCGTGCTGCCGGATGTGCTGCAGCGCGTAGCCCTTTTCAACCGCCGCAAGGGAAAGCGCGTTGCGCACGTCTCCGCGCGCGCGCACGATGTACATTCCTTGCTCCTTTATAACATCTTCGACGCCCAGAACCGAGCGGATCGCCTTTTCCAGCGCTTTGTCGTCGGGCTGCGCCATAAATTCGATCGACATCGTCTCGCGGTTCTGCACTGCCTTGTTCAGCTCTTCGATACTGCCGCACGCGATAAGCTTACCCTTGACGAATATGCCCACACGGTCGCATATCTGCTGTATCTGGTAGAGCTGATGGGAGGAGATCAGCACTGTGCGGCGATCCTTCTTCGAAAGCTCCACAATGAGGCCTAGCAGCTCGTGCATGCCCTCCGGGTCGATACCGAGCGTAGGCTCGTCCAAAATCACGACCTTGGGGTCTTTCATGAGCACATCCGCTATGCCGAGGCGCTGCCGCATGCCCTTGGAATAGGCCTTTACCTTCTTGTCCGCCGCATCCGTCATGCCCACTCTTTTAAGCAGCATGTCGATGCGCTCCTCGCAGCGTTTTCCTACCAAACCGTTCATCCCGCCGATGAACCGAAGGTTCTCCCTGCCGGTCATGTCGTTGTAAAACGCGACGTTATCCGGCAGGTATCCCACGATACGCTTGACGCCGATGGGATCCCGCGTGCAGTCGTGGCCGTATATCGACGCTTTGCCAAAGTACGGCTCGGTCAATCCCAGCAGCATCAGTATCGTGGTCGTCTTGCCCGCGCCGTTGGGGCCGAGCAATCCGAACACCTCTCCCTCCGATATTTCCAGATTATCGTACTTTTTCGTCAGATTCTCTGTCTTTAATATGATTTCCGCCATATTTACCGTCTCCCAAACTTTCTGAATATCAGAATGAGCGCAACTACTACCGCGGCCACAATGAGCAAGCCCACGATGCCCCAGACGGTGGAGGTCTTTATGGTTACACGGAATCCAGTCGTAGTTGTTGCCTCGCTGGTCTGCGCTTTGATGTTCACCACGTAGTCACCATTGATCGCATCGGTGGCAGGTTTAATTGTCGCGTTAACCTGCACGCTTTGCCCGGCGGGCAGCGTCGCGATTTCCTTCGTATCAAAGTCCACCGACCAGTCTGAAGGCACGCTCGACGCGGTCAGCGCTATATTGCTGAGATCGGCAGTCCCTGTATTCTCGACGGTCAGCGTTATCGTGCTTTCCTTGCCCGCAATGGCGTCTATATTCAAATTGCCGGTAGGCGTCGTCAGCGTCATCGCGTATGTTCCGGTAATCACGGCTACGAGATCAACTGACAGCGTCTCGTTGGGCGAAGCCGCGGAAACCTGTATGGGATACGAGCCCGCAGCGATATCCGTCGGCGGGTCGGCCTTCACCGTGATCGTCGTGTTGCGGTTGCTCTCAAGGTTGATATTCGTCACCTGCACGCCATCCGAAGTATAGAAGGATACTTGCCAACCGTCGCCCGCAGCCGCGCTTAAGCTGTAGGATTGCGCTTTGTTGTTGCCGTTGGTCAGCGTAATCGTATAATCGAAAATGGACGTACTGGAACTCTGCTGCTCCTGAAACGGCGTGGTCATCTTGCCCTTGGTATACTCCTCCTGGCTGACCGTAACGTCAAGCTGCAACGTATCCGCAGCCCCGCCCTCGCCCGTCGCGGTGGCAGTAAGCGTATTGACGCCTTCCGCGACTTTATCCGGCATTTTCACCACGAGATCCACGGTTACGGCACTGTTGTCGCTGCCCGCAGCGTCCACATACACGCGGCTGACCGGATTTCCGTCACCTTCGAAATAGGCTTCCCAGCCCTCCGGCACAGCGACGGAAAGCGCCACATTCTGCGGAGAAGCGGTATCGTTCTTTACGGTGAGCGCAAACGATACGTTATCTCCCAGGCTGACGGTGATACCCGGATACGGGGTGCTTAAAGTCAGCCCGCCGTCCGCCTTGGCCGTAACGGGGCAAAAAACCGAGACAGCCAGCACGAGCGCAAGCGCCAGCGCCGCTGCCGCCTTAAAAAAACGTGATTTTGAAAGAACCATTGTCTGATCAAACATGGGGCAATTTCCTCCTGTGTGTTAAAAGATTCGATTTCCTTGTGTTAGACGGATTCGCCGGATTTATTGTGACAGATAAAATTGAATAAAGTGTGAACATATTTTATTTTTGCGGGATGATATAAAAATGGTTTCCGCTTTGCTGCCCTGTTATGCCATTATGAATGGGATGCTGTTGACGCCTGTTTCTTTGAAAGGAGCATGCAAAATGAGGTATGGGTTCTTTGCCCGCGCCACGGTGCCACGTTCGATATCAAAACAGGTAAAGACGTACGCGGCGCAAAGATGGGTCCCTTACGGTTCATGCCCGCCGACACGCGCGCGTATGTTGTCAAAGCGGAAGGCGAAGATATACTCATCGGTATCGAGTAGACAGCGGTTATTCCGTGTGGCCGTCCGCGCTGTGATCCGGTGATTTTCAGGGTACAAAAACTTCGGTTGCCTCCGTGATATACCCGTCGTCGCTATAGCTGAATATAAACTCTGAATAACAATAATTTTCCGGGTGATCGTTCCACATGGCAATGAACTGCTGTGTTGTAAACTCAAAAAGCTCCGTCCATTCATCATCCTCACCCAACAGGTATATTTTTGCGTCGCTTATAACCGGCAGCGGATCAAGCGTTTGCTCACCAAAATAAACACTGTTGGAGTCTTCATCCTCGTCGGATGATATCCATTCTTCGTACGACGCAAATTGCGACCGTTCCTGCCATGCCTCTGCGCTGCGGTACAGTATGCCCTCCTGAATCACGCATCCGGAAAATTCGCTTAAGCTTAAAATACTCGCGTCTTAGAGCGCAAACCGGGTTTTCAGATACTGGTACTCGTCGTTGATGTCTTTTGTATACCGATTATCCTGCAATGTCAACGACAATACCCCGTACTCAACTTCCGCAGCGCTGATATAATAATCGTGGCGTACACCATGCGCGAGAATATAGTCCAGCGTATGGTCCGGATTGAAAGTTTGCATATCCTCATCGCTGATTACCGGAACGGACTGCGGAAGCGTGCCCTGAACCAGCTTCCCGTCGCCAAGGGAAGTATCGGTTTGCGGGGCGGTTTGATGCGCGGGGGTGGCGGTAACCACCGTGATAGAGGAATTGACGCTGCACGCAGCGAGCGCCATGAGCAGCACCCCTGAGAGAATTGTTGAAACAGCGAAAACGCTTGTTTTCATACATCCTCCAATGCGATGAGTATTTTATTTTGAATTATATCATGAATGGGTATACCTAACAACATAACCTGTTTTACGCAATCAAAAAGGGAGGCTGCTTGCCCCCGCTTTGCCAAAGCCTTATTCCGTGTTGTCATCCGCGCGGCCGATCTCGGTCTGCGCTTCCGCTTCGGTGAGCGGACGCACGCGGCCTTCCGTCTCGCCATCCGTGCCCGTGTGCTGCGCCACGAGATTGCCCGTATCGGCGACCCACTCCTCCTTTACGGCATCGAATATATAAGACTTGCCGTTCTCCGTGCGCGCGACCACATTTAAATCCGTGATGTAGAAATAATCCGCCATGATATCCTCCCCCTTGGTGGTTTCATGGCGTAGTATGCCCGGGACGATTTTACAGCATACAAAAAAATACCGTGAAACCGGTATTCATCGTGTTAATAAGCCAATTGTACTTCCCGACTTGTAGCAAGGGGATTGTCACTGATATGACTGGGCGGTGTGGAAAAAGTGACTTGTAAGCAGACACCTCATCCGTCAAGCACCGGATTAAAATCCGGTGCTTGTTTGTGTCTGCGCCCGCTGCCCGGAGACTCCTTTGGAGCTGTCCAAAAATGAACGGGCGGATCATATCCGCCCCTACATGTTTTTTTCTCTTTCTTATTGTCACGGCGTTTCTGCGTTGCCGTTCTCGTCGAGGCCGAGCACGCCGCGCCCCCACTCGCGCAGCTTGTACTTTTGTATCTTGCCGCTCGCGGTCATCGGGAACGCGTCGATGAACTTGACGTAGCGCGGCGCTTTATGCTTGGAAAGCCCGTCGCGCACGAACTGCTGCAGCTCGTCCTCCGTCGCGGACGCGCCCTGCTTTATAATTACACACGCGAGCGCCTCCTCGCCGTACTTGCGGTCCGGCACGCCCACCACCTGCACGTCGCTGACCGCGGGGTGCGTATACAAAAACTCCTCGATCTCGCGCGGGTAGATGTTTTCGCCGCCGCGGATGATCATGTCCTTCAAGCGCCCCGTGATGCGGTAATAGCCGTTCTCGTCCTTCACGCCGAGGTCGCCCGTGTGCAGCCAGCCGTCTTTGTCGATCACCTGCGCGGTGGCTTCGGGCATCTTGTAATAGCCCTTCATAATATGATAGCCGCGCGTGACGATCTCGCCCACGGCTTCTGGCGGTACTTCTTCGTTCGTCTCGGGATCCACCACGCGCGCCTCCACGTTGGGGTATGCGCGGCCTACGGTGGAAACGCGCAGATCAAACGGGGTATCCACGGTGGATTGCGTAATGCCGGGCGAACTCTCGGTCTGTCCGTATACGCTTGTCAGGTGGCGCATGTTCATCTTCTCC
>CAYNFL010000050.1:4170-9682 GCA_964396465.1 uncultured Christensenellaceae bacterium | reverse complement strand
CAGCTGAATGTTTCGGCCTCTTGCCCTGCCGCATGCGGCAGCAGCCAATCTCTCGCGTATATCTGGAATCCGAAGAATATTTTATCCCGCGGAATCACGGTGACGGCATAGTCGAGCACCCGTTTGATTTGATCGAGCGGGGAGATGGCGCGCGGCGGGCCCAGCCTGAAACCCCATTCATACGTCATCAGTATTACAAAATCGACGATCCTGCCGTGCGCCGCGTAGTCGTGGGCTTCATAGAGAAGCCCGGCCTGCTGCTCGGACAGCTTTGGGGCTACCGCGGTGGATAAAAAGTAACCTTGCGCATGCATGCGGCCTGCCGCCTGCTCAAGAAAGCGGTTGTAAGATTCGCGGTCGGCCGGCAGTACGTTTTCAAAATCAACGTTTAATCCCTGATAACCCTTTTCTTTCATGATTCGGGTTGTCTCTGTAAGCAGCCGGTCGATGATCTCAGGATTGTTGAGAACCACGGACGCGAGGTTTTCGCCGCGTGTGGTTGCAGTAAAATTCGTGATGGCCATCATCGGGGCGGCATTTGCCGTTTTGGCGGCTTGTATGGCCGGTAAATCGAGTATCGTCTGCAGCGTGCCGTCTTCTTTGATTAAATAGGCAAACGGGCTTAAGTACGTCAGATGCTCCCCGTTTTCCAAAACGACAGGGGTAGCGGATTCTCCCAAGAAATAAATATAGCCGTTCACCTCGATGAGGGGCCTCTCCCGGCGGGGAATGACCAATATCGCACCCGGTATAATCAGACTCGGGTTGACAATCCTGTTCACCTTGATGAGTGATTGCAGCGAAACACCGTGCCTTTGCGCGATGCCCCACATCGTGTCTCCGGGCTGCACGCGGTATCTTACGGCGGGGATATACAATACCGTCCCCGGAATAATAATTGCCGGGTTCACAATCTGATTATTTTGAAAGATGGATTGTATCGTGGTCCCGTATGCCTGCGAGATTTTCCATAACGTATCTCCGGATTTTACGGTATAAAAAACGTCCTCGCTTGGAATAACCAATGCCTGGCCGATGACAAGTTTATTGGGATCTGGTAGTTCGTTGATACTGATGATTTCTGTCAGCGGAACGCGATAATAACCGGCAATCTGCCAAAGCGTTTCTCCCTGCCCGACCACATGGATGAACATGACGCCACCTTCTTTTTTATACTATATGAAGGTTTGGCAAGAGACGTGATACCTGAATAAAGAACAAAACCACAAGATTAATATAAACTAAAACGTATTCATGCAGGCGTATTCGGCAAAACGCGCAGGCAAAACGGCCGGGATCAGGGGAAGGGCGCCGCCTCCCTGCATATTACATGAACATACTTTTTATTTGCCGGTATGTTTATGTTTGTGTCTGTGATGAATATCGGGCATATGCGGATGCGAATGCACAATGGCTTCATGCACATGAGCATGCGAATGCGCTCCGGAGAATCCGTCATCATGGGCGTGATTATGATGCAGGTCATCATGCCTGTGCATATGGTCATGCTGTAAATACTCATGAATGTGCATATGCTCGTGCTTTTCCCCGATGATGAGTATTGCGCCAACGATCATGATCGGAAGGGAAATAAAAAACTGCAAGGTTGGAATCTCTCCAAAAACCATGATTGAAATGATTGAGCCTATAAAAGGAGCGGATCCAAAAAACGCACTGGTTCTGGCCACGCCCAACTGCCTCAGCGCAAGAATGAAAAGCACGATGCTAAAACCGTAGCTGAAAGCTCCTAAAAGAAGGGCTGAGAAAACCTGTTTGAGTCCGGGGAATTCAGCGGCTGTCAGCAAAGAAATGATTAAGGAAACAGTGCCGGCCCCAAAACCTTTTACCATCGTAATAACCAAGGGGTCTTTCAGGGAAATCATTCGAGTCATGTTGTTATCCGCGCCCCATAGCAGGCAGGCGCAGACAATACCGACGGCGCCCATTGATAATCCCCATTCACTGGTATGATCCCAGGTCAGAATAACGGCCGCGATAGTGATAATGGCAACCGAAGCCCAGACTCTTTTCCCGAGTGATTCTTTAAAAAACAGAGTGGCAATCAACGCTGTCGATACAGCCTCAAAGTTTAAGAGAAGCGATGCCGTAGCCGCGGGGGTAGTTTTGAGGCTGAACATAAGAACGATTGGGGCAGCCACACCGCCAGTCAATATAACGCCCGCCAGCCATGGCAAGTCCTTTGCCTTGATTCCGGTTTCAACGTTTTTATTTTTGTTGAAGAGTGGTTTTGCAAATTTAAATATCAAGACTCCTAAACCGCAGCCCAGATATAAAAATGATGCAAGCAGTGTGGGGGGCATGCTGCCTAAAAGCGCTTTCGCCAGAGGAGCGTTGATGCCAAATAGTATGGCTGCGCCGATAGCCATTGATAACGATGTAAAATGCTTACTCTTAATCATGTGAATCCTTACAATGATTATATCTCTTATCGAAAGGAGAAACAATAATGCGGTTTGAACAGGAAAAACAAACCGGATATCAGAATAAGCGGATATATCCATAGCTCATCAAATCCCATTAAAAGCGATTCTGACTTTGAACCTGCCGCGCTGATAATCGTTGGTGCTGAGGAAGGAAGCGGCAAACGTGCAGACAGCGTATCTGCCGCTGGTTTTGAGAGGAGAAAGGTATGGCAGCCGAAAGATTTACTCTTCTTTCCGCTCTTTGCCGCACGCCGCGCATTCTCCGTTTGCGCCCAGCCGATGCCCGCAGCGGCACACGCGCCCGATGGAGCGCGCGGGATTCCCGAAAACGAGTGTGTAGGGCGGCACATCCTTAGTCACCACCGCGCCCGCACCCACCATCGCGTATTCGCCGATCGTCACGCCGCAGACGATTACCGCGCCCGCGCCGATACTCGCCCCTTTCTTAACGAGCGTGGGGGTGATCTCCCAATCCGCGTTGAACGTGCGCGGGTACAGGTCGTTTGTGAACGTCATGGAAGGACCTAAGAAAACGTCGTCCTCCACCGTTACGCCCGCGTACACGTTGACGTTATTTTGTATCTTAACGCCGCTGCCGATGGTCACGCCCGCATCGATGTAGGCGTTTTTACCGATCACGCAGCCCGCGCCGATCACCGCACCTTCGCGCACCTGCGCGTGATTCCATATCTTCGTGCCGCTGCCGATGGACGCCTTTGCGCTGACCTCGGCCGTATCGTGTTTCATTACACTCATGAATCGCCTCTATATTCCAACTCTTCGGTGATTTGCTCGCAGATGCAGAGCGCTTTGAGCGCGCTGTATCCGTCGGTACGCGGCTTTTGGCCGGACATCACGCACTCGGCGAAATGCGAAAATTCCGCGCGAAGCGGCTCGCCCAAGGGGACGTATACGCGCTCGACGATGTTCTCCTGCCGGTAACCCATGCTGCGCTCCGCGTCCGGCGTGAGGCGCGCGCGGCGCATGATATCGACCGAGCGGCTTAAAAAGTCCGCCCGGATATACGCGTTCTGCGCCATCACCTCCGCGCAGCGCACCTTGGACTCGGTGATGCGGCTCGCCGTCAAATCCGCGAGCACGCCGTTTTCAAACGAAACCAGCGCCTGAACGTAATCGGGTTTGACGGAATACACGCACGCTCCGTGGCTCGCGATATGCCTGACGGGCGCCTCCACAAGCGCGCACAGCAGGTCAACATCGTGTATCATGAGATCGAACACAACGCTCGTCTCGGCGGCGCGCGAATCAAAAGGGCTTAAGCGGTGAAAGATTACGGCGAATATCCGCTCGCGCGTCAGCACTTTGGCAAGCTCGGTGAACACGGGATTGTAGCGCTCGACGTGTCCGACCATGAGCGTGACGCCCGCTTCGCCGCACGCTTCAATGATGCGTTCCGCGTCCGGTACGTTAAGCGCGATCGGCTTTTCGAGCAGCATGTGGCGTTTGCTTTTAGCAGCGGCGATTGCGATCTCACGGTGGCAGTATGAGGGCGCGGCAATGGATACGGCGTCCGCTGCGCCGAGCAGGCTGTCAATGTCGTCGAATGCCGGAACGTTGTAAAACTCTGCGGTTTTGCGCGCGTTCCCGTTGTCTGTGTCGAAAAGCCCGACGAGCTCAAACGCGGGGTTTTCGCGGATGATGCGCAAATGGTTTTTGCCCATATTGCCCGTGCCGATAACGCCGATGCGTATACTATCCACCGGCAGCCTCCAATACCGCCCGGCAAACCGAATCGATCTCTTGCGGCGTAAGATAGGGGTGGTTCGGTATGCTCAGCACCGTTTCGCTGAGCGCCTCGCAGACAGGCAGGCTGCCTTTGGCGCAGCCTGCGCGGGAGTACGCGCCGGAGAGGTGAACGGGCACGGGATAATACACCATAGCCGGTATATCGTGCCACCGCAGCGAAGATATAACCGCGTCGCGCTGCAGCGCGTCCCGCGCGCGCAGCGTAAACTGCGCCCGGCAGGAGGCGCAGCCCTGCGGCTCGGCTTGTGTGCGCAAAGTGCCGCCCAGCCTTTCCGTATAGACGCGCGCGATGTGCCGCCGGATTTGCAGTTCCTCATCGAATACATCCAGCTTGGCAAGCAGCACCGCGGCCTGCAGCGTGTCGAGCCGGCCGTTCATGCCGATGTACGCGTTGTCGTAGCGGCCCGCACCTTTGCCGTGCTCGCGCAGCGAGGCTGCGCGTGCCGCCAGCGCGTCGTCGTCGGTAAATATCGCGCCGCCGTCGCCGTAGCAGCCGAGAGGCTTGGCAGGAAAGAATGATGTCGCGGCGATATCGCCGAGGCTGCACGCCTTTTTGCCGAAGTACTCCGCGCCGAAACTCTGCGCCGCGTCCCCCAGTATGAACAGGCCGTGCTCCTGCGCGATCTTCCGGATGTAAGCGTAAGGCGCGGGCAGCCCGAACAGATCGACGGGGATCACGCCGCGGGGCTTCAATACGCCTTCCGCGCGCGTGCGGATGATCGCGCGCTCGAGCGCTTCGGGCGAAATGTTCATCGTATCCGGATCGGAATCCACGAAAACCGGGGTTGCGCCCGCGAGTGAAACGGCTTCCGCTGTCGCGAAGAACGTGAACGAGGGTACGAATACGGCGTCGCGTCGCGTGGCGCCAAGCGCCATGAGGGCGATGACGAGCGCGTCGGTACCGCTGGAGCAGGCAAGTGCGTATTTTACGCCGGTATATTCGCTGAGTCGCAGTTCCAGATCTGCAACCTCCGGCCCCATGATAAATTGGCCGTGCGACAGAACCGCGTCCATGTTGGCGCGCAGCTTCGTTTCGATATGTTGATATTGCCTTTGCAAGTCCACAAATTGCATGGCGGCATGCTCCCTTCGCGCAGCAAAAACAACGGCGGCTGGATCCGGTGTTACGGCCATGCCGAAAACAAGAAGACGTTTATATGCCGCCGTATGCTCTATACTATGCGCGCCGCTTCCCGGCAATGCTGAAAATAAACGGCTAAAAAGCCGCGGTTGAACCAGAATAATAGGGATAAACAGTAGATTGATGAACGGAGCAGCCCGGTGAAAATCAGCAGGCGTAA
>CAYNFL010000050.1:0-4160 GCA_964396465.1 uncultured Christensenellaceae bacterium | reverse complement strand
CATAGGGACGAAAATGATCGGCGAATGGAGAAACCCGGTGAAATTGAGCAGGTGCAAAAGCGTCAGAGTTGCCGCGCAAATGTATGTCCGGTTTCAGGACGACAACGTTACCGCGCTGAGCGCGCAGCTCGCGTTCTTCCTGCTGCTGTCGCTGTTTCCGTTCCTGCTGTTCCTGCTTAACCTGCTAAGCTTTATATCCGTTTCCTATACGCAGTTCGTCGGCAGCGTCGTGGAGTTTTTGCCGAAGGAGGTAGGCGATTTTTTCCGCGACGCGGTCAGCGAAATGCTGGGCGCGAGAAGCCCCGGGCTGCTGTCCATCGGCGCGTTTGTCACGCTGTGGAGCGCGTCGAGGGGCGTGAGCGCGATCAGTTTCGGCCTCAACAAGGCGTACGACAAAGCCGAAGACCGTCCGTTCTGGAAGGTAGCGACCATCATGGTCATTTTTACGGTGGGCATCGCCGTGATGGTGCTGGTGGCGCTGCTGTTTCTGATATTCGGCGAGGTGATCGCGCGCGACATATTCAGTTGCGTGGACGGCGCGGAAGCCTTTACGAAGCTCTGGCGGATACTGCGCTACATCGTGCCGGTGCTGATGATGCTGCTGTTGTTTTTACTGCTGTACAAATGGGCGCCCAATTGCAGATTGCGTTTAAAGCAGGTGCTGCCCGGCGCGCTCGTCGCCTCGTTCGGCTGGGCGGTAACTTCCCACCTGTTTTCGTTTTACGTCACCAACTTTGCAAGCTATACGCGGGTATACGGCGGCATCGGCGGCATCATCATACTGCTGCTGTGGCTTTACATCAGCAGCATGATCATACTGCTGGGCGGGGAGCTCAATGCCACGCTGTATTACTTTAAAACCGGCCAAAAGCAGGACAAATATGAAAACGCGCAAATCAAACTGCCGCGGTTCTTGTCCAAACTCCGCAAAGCGGCTCGCTGAATGCGAATCAAGCTTGCAGCTGTCGAACGTTTTTTCAAGCGCGCATAATCAGGCCGCTTTTCAGACGCTGCGGAAGATGGTATAGTATTTGTGAAATAAACAAGGGACAGGGTATGAACGAAAAAGCGATCATCAAACTGGAATTTGATAAGATACTGAAACGGCTCTGCGATTGCGCGCTTTCCGAGCCCGGCAAGCAAAGGGCGCTTGCGCTTCGGCCAAGCACCGGCATCGTGCAGGTCAGGCGGCTGCAGGATGAAACGCTTGAGGCTGAGGGTGTGCTGATGCGCGCCGCGGCGACGCCGATGAGCGCTTTTTCCGATATAGCTGCGGAGGCCGCGCGGTTGAAAGCGGGCGCCGATCTTTCGTGCCGCGAGCTGCTGCGCGTGGTGGGCGTACTAAAATCCGCCCGCCGTGCCAAGAACGGCATCGGGCGCGGCGAGGGCGGCAACACACTTTATGACATGGCGCAGACGCTCTTTTTTTCCGATGCAATCATCGCCGATATTGACAACGCAGTTGTCAGCGAGGAAGCGCTTTCGGACAACGCCTCGCCGGAGCTTTTCAGCATACGCAAAAAAATATTGCGCGAGAATGACGGCATACGCGAGAAGCTGAATGATATCATCCGTTCCGCGCAGCATAAGGAATACTTGCAGGACGCCCTCGTGACGATGCGTGGCGGGCGGTACGTCGTGCCCGTCAAGGCGGAACACCGCCGCAATGTGAAGGGCCTCGTGCACGACCAGTCGGCCAGCGGGCAGACGGTGTTCATCGAACCCATGGAGGTGGTGGAGGCCAACAACCGCCTGCGCGAGTTGGAGCTAGCGGAGCGCACGGAGATCGAGCGCATACTGCACGCGTTTTCCGAAAGGCTGCGCGAATACTGGCAGGAAATCAAGGACGATATGGAGACGCTCGCCGCGCTCGACCTCATATTCGCGCGCGCGTCGCTCGCGTCGCAGATGAAGGCTTCGCCGCCCATGGTTACGCAAGAGAGGCGGCTGATCATCAAAAACGGGCGTCATCCGCTGATCGACTCCAAAACGGTCGTGCCGGTGTCGCTCAAAATCGACGGGGAATACAGCGGCCTCATCATCACCGGCCCCAACACGGGCGGCAAAACGGTGACGCTGAAGCTGGCCGGGCTGCTCGTGCTGATGGCGCAGAGCGGGCTGTTCGTGCCCGCCGACGGCGGCACGGAGCTGCCGGTGTTCACGGGGCTGTATGCCGATATCGGCGACGAGCAGAGCATCGAGCAGAGCCTATCCACGTTCTCGTCTCATATGAAGATCATCACGCAGATTATGAAGCACGCGGACGGCAATTCGCTCGTGCTGCTCGACGAGGTTGGCGCGGGCACCGACCCGGCTGAGGGCGCAGCGCTCGCGATGGCGATACTCGAAACGCTCGCGGAACGCGGCTGCCGCGTGCTCGCGACGACGCACTACAGCGAGATTAAAGCGTTCGCGATGGCGAGCGGCAGCTTTGAAAACGCATGCATGGAGTTTAACGTACAGACACTCTCGCCCACGTACCGCCTCATCATGGGCGTGCCGGGCGTGTCGAACGCGTTCGAAATATCGAAGAAGCTGGGGCTTAGCGAAGCGGTGATATCGCGCGCGCGGGAGCACATGAGCGAAGAGACCGTCAAGTTTGAGCAGCTCATCGGCGAGGCGCAGCGCCAGCGCGAGATTGCGCAGCGCAAGGAAGAGCAGGCCGAGAGCTACCGCCGCACCGCGCAGTCCATACGCGACAAAAGCGATACGGAGCTCATGAAGGCGCAGGAGAAGGCCAAAAAAATCGTGGAAGGCGCGAACGAGAAAGCGCTGGGCATATTGAAGGAAGCGCGCGACGAGGCCGAGCGCGTGATATCGGAACTCAAAGCCGCGCAGGCCGCGCGGCAGGAGGATATCAACGCCGCGCGCAAGGCGCTCTCCGACAAGATCGGTGAAAAGGCGGGCGCGTTGCGCAAGAAGGAAACGCGCAAAAGCGATATCAAGCCGGAGGAGATATCCGAGGGGGATACGGTACGGCTGCTGAACCACGGCGTGACGGCGACCGTGTTGAAAGCGCCCAAGGACGGGCGGCTATACGTGCAGGCGGGCGCGCTCAAGCTCACGGTGGAGCTTTCCGAGGTAGAGCCCGCGCAGGCGGAACAGAAGGCGCAGCGCATCGGGCGCGTGCAGCGCGCGGAGAAACCCGTCAGTATGAGTATCGACGTGCGCGGCATGACGCTCGATGAAGCCGAGATGGAGACGGACAAGTATCTCGACGAAGCGTTCCTCTCCGGCCAGACGGAGGTCATGGTGATTCACGGCAAGGGCACGGGCGTGCTGAGAACCGGGCTGCGCAGCTTTTTGAAATCGCACGCGCACGTGGAGGGCTTTCGGCGCGGCGTGTACGGCGAGGGCGAGGATGGCGTGACCGTCGTAACGCTCAAAGCGAGGTAAGCATGAATATATGCAGCGCGTGCCTCATCGGGCGCAAATGCCGCTATGACAGCGAAGCGAGGGAAGATGCGCGAATCAAAAAAATGCATGATAAAGGGACGCTGAAGGCGCTTTGCCCGGAGAGTCTCGCGAGGCTGCCCATACCGCGCTGCCCGTCGGAGATCGTCGGCGGCGACGGGGAAGACGTGCTGTGCGGCAGGGCGCGCGTGCTGGCGCAGGACGGCAACGACCGAACCGCGGAGTTTATTGAAGGTGCGCAAAAGTTTTTGGATGCGGTGCGGCGCTGCGGCGCAAAGCGCGCGTACCTGAAATCGAAAAGCCCTTCGTGCGGCTGCGGACGCATCTATGACGGCACGTTTTCCGGCAAATTGCGCAGCGGCGATGGTGTAACCGCGGCGCTTTTAAAGCGCAACGGCATAGAAGTAATCGAAGTATGAAACAATTATGAATAAACAGTGAATGTTAGTCATGTAGTATTTGTCTTCCGCGTTTTGTGTTCTATAATGCGGGTATAAGAAATAGATGGTAATGTTACAATGCACGAAGCGAGGTGAACGCAATGCCAAAAAACATACTGGTTGTGGACGACGATAAAAACATATGCGAAGTGATCAAGCTGTATCTGCAAAAGGAAGGCTATAAAGTGACGCTGGCCTACGACGGGCAGGCGGGCATCGACGAGTTTGAGCGCGAAGCGCCCGCGCTGGTCGTGCTCGATATCATGATGCCGCGCAAGGACGGCTGGGAGGTATTAAAGCATATCC
>CAYNFL010000049.1:5042-10098 GCA_964396465.1 uncultured Christensenellaceae bacterium | reverse complement strand
GTCGTGCCGTGCATTACGCCCGCCGCAAACAGCGCGACGAGCTTTTCTTCAAACCTCCGGATACGGCGTATGCTTTTGAGCATCGCCTCCATGGTTTCCCTGCTGATATCCAAACCAAAACCTCCGCCTTTGTTTGGTCTATTGTATTGGAAATCTTGGAAATGTGCAATAAATATTTATCGATAAATGATAAATTCAAGAATTGTTCAAATTTAAATAATCATATAAGAATGAGCCGAGATGCAGTAAAACAGGCAACCGCACGGGCGGCTCAGGTGCGCCGCCCCTACAGGTAAAATTGTCTCGTCTATCTTGATTATGGCGAGCACACCGCATCTTTATGATGCCGCGCGTAGTGGAACAAATATTGCTGCGCGAGTCCCGCGTACTCTCCGAACTTTTCATCCACAAACGCGCGCATCGATTTGTCATTCTTACCGCCAAAGCCGTACACGCCGCACAGCACGCGGCGCATCCACACATCCGCGGGAAAGGCTTGCGCGAAACCGAGGCTGTACAGGCAGACGCAATCCGCCACCTTAAGCCCCACACCGGGCAGTTTCGTCAGCTCCCGCCGTGCCTGCTCAAACGGCATGCCGCGAAGCGCTTCGGGATCGAAACCCTCCGCGACCGCCCTCGCCGCGCCAGAGATAAACCTCGCGCGGTAGCCCGCGCCGCAGGCTTTAAGTTCGTCCGCGGTCAGGGAGGATAACGCCTCAGGCGAAGGGAAATCACAGCCGCCCTGAAGCGGCGCACCGTATCTTTCGCAGATGGTTTCGATGATGCGCGAAATACGCTTGACGTTGTTATTCGCGGAGATGATGAAGGAGACCAGCGTCTCGAACGGCGGCTGGTTGAGCACGCGCATACCGGGCGCATACGCCATGCCCTCAGCCAAGAACGGGTCGTGCGCGTACATCGACTTGACCGCGCCGTAGTCGCGGTTTAGGTCAAAATAGCGTATAAATGCCTCCGCGTCCTCCTCGCCGACACCGGACAGTATCAGCGTATCATCCGCCTGCTCCGCGTATACCGCCCGCCCCAGCGCCACACCGGAAAAACCCGCGCCCCGCGGCTTCCAGCGGAACGCTTGCCCGCTGGTCAGACATTCGGAAAGGGAGATATCGGCAAGGCCGCTTATCGCTAAAGTTTTATTATTATATTCAATATCCATTCATCGCTCCTAATCCGGCAAAAAGAAAAACAGGCCCGTCGTTGAGCCTGCTTTAATCGCTGCATTAGTTCGGATATACGCTGACCTGCTTTTTATCGCGGCCCTTGCGCTCGAACTTGACAGCCCCGTCGACCAGCGAATACAGCGTATCGTCGCTGCCGATGCCGACGTTGTTGCCCGGATAGAAATGTGTGCCGCGCTGGCGGATCAATATGTTGCCCGCAAGCACCGCCTGACCGTCGCCGCGCTTCACGCCAAGGCGCTGCGCCGCGCTGTCTCTGCCGTTTCTCGAGCTGCCTACGCCCTTTTTATGTGCCATTCAAAGCACCTCGCTTTCCTGTTGGGCTTTTAACTATTCTTCGGTCTTCGCAGCCGCTTTGGGCTTTGCAGCCGCTTTGGGCTTTGATTCCGATTTTTCTTCCGCCGTTTTGGGCTTCGCCGCCGCTTTTGCTTTCGGTTCCGCTGCCGCTTTCGCCTTCGGCGCTGCTTTGGGCGCTGCGCTCAGTTCCGCCGCCGCTTCGACATCCGCCGCCGGTTTGGCCTTCGGCTTGGCTTTTACTTCCGCCGGGGCGTCCTCGATGATGACGAGTTCTTTTTCCGGTTTGGCTTCGGCTTTCATCGTCGGCTTGGCTTCGACCGCCGGCTTTGCCTTCGGCGCCGCTTCGGTTTTCACCGCTTTGGTTGCTTTGGCTACGATATCGGCCGGAGCGTCTTCAATGATGACGATATCATCGTCATCTTCCGCCGCCTTGCCCGATGCGATATCGGTGATTTTGATCTTTGTATACGGCTGCCGATGCCCCTGCTTTTTACGGTAATTATCCTTGGACTTATACTTAAACACGACGACTTTTTTCTCTTTGCCGTGTTCCATCACTCTCGCCTTTACCTTTACGCCCTTCACCGTGGGCATCCCGATCTGCACCTTGTCCCCGTCGGACACGACGAGCGCCTCAAAAGTGACGGCTTTGCCCGGTTCCACAGGAAGCTTCTCGACCCAAACGATCTCGCCTTTGCCCGCTTTATACTGCTTTCCGCCCGTCTCAAATACTGCGTACATGCTGCTACCTCCTCTTCCCAGTCTCGCCGTAGTGGCACCCTTTTATCCCGGCGATCAATCGGGCCAACCCAAAAAGGCTGCGTTTTCGATTGATTGCCGGAGCGGGGTTTTAAGGCCATTTCCGCGCGGCTCAGTTGAAAATAATATCATATCTTATCAGTGCTGTCAACAAAACACCTTCGCTTTGCCGATGAGTTTTTCGCGTTCCTTTGCCGAAGCGATTTCAAGGATTTTAAATTCGTCTTTGCACATCGTTTCGTTGGAGAGCACATAGAGCTTCACGCCCTCAATTTTGGGAAGTATCGGCAGCTCGGGTTCGCTGCCATGATCAATGTATTCCGCAACGACGGGGTGAACCTCGATCAAAAACTCTTTGATGTCGGTATTTGCCGCCTGACGCGCCAATTGCCTGCGGATATTCAAAGCGGTGGTCTCCTCGCTGTCGATTTTTCCGCTGCCGCCGCAGTACGGGCATGTTTTTTTTACCACCGTAGACAGCCCGCGGCGCATCTTCTTGCGCGTCATCTCCACGAGCCCAAGGCTCGTGATCCCTAAGACGTTGCTCTTCGTGCGGTCTTTCATGAGCGCTTCCTGCAACACCTGCACCACCGCGTTGCGGTTCGCCTCAATCTCCATGTCGATGAAGTCGATCACGATGATGCCGCTGATATCGCGCAGCCGCAATTGGCGCGCGATCTCTTTGGCCGCTTCGATGTTGACGTCGAGTATCGTCTGCTGCAAATCGGTATTGCCCACGAACTTGCCCGTGTTGACGTCGATGACCGTCAGCGCTTCCGTCTCATCGATGATGATGTACGCGCCGTTTTTCATCCAGACCTTGCGCTCGAGCGCTTTGTCGATGCGCGACTGGATGCCGAAGTCGTCGAATATGCTGACGCCGTCCGTATAGAGCCTGATACGATCCTTCATGTAAGGCGCGATGATACCCGCGACGGCGATCACCTTGTCGCAGTACTCATGGTCGTTGATGACGAACTCGGATACCTCGGGTGTAAACATATCGCGCAGCGTGCGGAATATGAGCGATTCCTCCGCGTGGATGAGGCGCGGCGCGCGCAGTATCTCGCTGCGGCTCACGATCCTCTGCCATAGCCGTTCCAAAAAGCGGATCTCGCCCACGAAATCCTCCGCCGTCATGCCCACCGCCGCGGTGCGCACGATGAGCCCCATATCCTTCGGCTTTAGTTCTTCGAGTATGTCCTTTAAACGGTTGCGCTCCTGTTCGTCCTCGATGCGGCGCGATACGCCCACGTGGTTCACCGTGGGCATCAGCACGAGCATGCGCCCCGGCAGCGTCACGTGCGTGGTGATACGCGCACCCTTCTGTCCGCCCGGCTGTTTTAACACCTGCACCATGATCTCCTGCCCCTCGCTCACCATATCCTCGATGCTTTTGGGGCGCAGGTTAGGGTATTCCGTCTTCTGCCCGAAAACGAAGTCGGACGTATCGGCAAGGATATCGCCCGCGTACAAAAACGCGTTGCGCTCCAGGCCGATGTCCACAAAAGCCGCCTGCATGCCGGGCAGCACGTTGGCCACGCGGCCCTTGTAGATGTTGCCGACGAGCCTCTCCCTTCCGCGGCGTTCCACATGAACCTCGACGAGCTTGTCGTCCTCGAGCAGCGCGATCCTTGCCTCGTGCGGGCTGATATCCGCGATGATCTTTTTATTCATTCGCAACTCCAAATTTAAAATATTTCAAACGGGCAGCGCCCGGTTGCTTACACTGCATTCAGGCTCCCCTGAGGGGGGAGCTGTCCGGCATCGGCGGTACGCCGGTGCAATGACTGAAGGGTGCACCACCTCGGTTAGTGTTGTTTTCCAACACTCCTCCGTCTTCGCGCAATCTGCGTTCGCGCTCAGTCACCTTCCCTCGAGGGAAGGGGCTTTTACTGCGTTATTCTCGCACCGCGTCAAGCAGCGGCTGCGGCAAGCTGTTCGCAAACGTAAACAGCGCCGAGCGAACCACGCTGTACTCAAACTTCCCCGCGCGGCGCATCAGCTCGCCCAGCAACATATCGGGCCGCAGCGATGTCTCCTGCGATGCCGAAAGCCGCATGACGAGCATGTTGCCATTCAGCGCCATCATCGTAATCATCGGGCGGATGTCCGCCTGTTTCATCACGCCCTTCACGCTGCGCTCTGCGATGACGGATTCGCTGTCCATGATATCGCGCAGCGCGGCCTCCACCGCGTTACTATCCGCGCCGGAAAGCGTGGCCATGTATTCCGCGCCGCCCAGCGCCGCCATGAGCTTGGGCGCGTCATCTTTTAAACGCACGGCGCGTTTTGCGGCCAGCCCGGGCGGCAGCGCCGCCTGCATCGCCGCGAGAAACACCTCCGGCGATACTTCCCGGTCAAGCTGCATTTCCACGCATTCGCATTCGCTCTCTATCCCCAATGCTAGCGCCGAGGCAAACGACACGACGTAGTGCGGGTTAAACCCTTGGGAGAGCTTTACCGGCAGCCCGCTGCGGCGGATCGCACGCGAGAACGCGCGCTGCAAATCGAGGTGCGATATGAACGCCGCAGCGCCCCTTTTGGCAAACTCCAGCGCCATCCTCATACGCACAGCCCCGCTTCCTTCATGCCGCAGCCCGTGCAGCCATGCCGGCAGTCGCGCGTCGTTTGCGCTTCATCCGCCGCAAGCTTCTCGCTCCAGAGAAACTCACGGCTCACGCCGGTATCGATCACTTCCCACGGAAATGCTTCATCCTTGCCGCGCTCGCGCTGCGCGTACCAAGCCGGGTCGATTCCGGCGTATTCAAACGCGCGCAGCCACTTGTTAAAATCGAAAAGCT
>CAYNFL010000049.1:0-5032 GCA_964396465.1 uncultured Christensenellaceae bacterium | reverse complement strand
CTGTCGAACCGGCATCCTGCTTCAAACGCTTTGACCAGCACACCCGAAAGCCGCCTGTCCCCGCGTGAGAACACCGCCTCGAGCATTGAAAGCCTCGCGTCGTGCCAGTTGTATTTGACACCTTTTATTGGCCTTAGCGCGTCTCTCAGTTTTCGTTGCTTTTCCTCCAATACCGCAATGCTGTCCTGCGCCGCCCACTGGAAGGGCGTATGCGGCTTTGGCACAAAGCACGATACGCTGACCGTCAGCGCGAATCCGCCGCCGCGCTTCTCCTTAGGTACGGTATAGTATATTTCCCGTATATTCGCCGCCATGTCCGCGATGACCAGCACGTCCTCCATTGTTTCGCCCGGCAGCCCGCACATGTAATACAGCTTTACGCCGTTGCTGCCCGCCTCGAACGCTTCGCGTACGCCGCGGAATATATCGTCTTCGGTCAGGTTTTTGTTGATGGCATCCCGCAGGCGCTGCGTGCCCGCCTCAGGCGCGAACGTGAGCCCCGTGTTGCGCACTTCCTTCAGGCGCTGCGCATACTCGCCCTCATAGCTGTCGATGCGCAGCGACGGTACCGCGAGCGATACGCCCGTGCCGGAAAACCCCTCCGAGAGCTCGCATACGAGCGGTGCGACCTGCGAGTAGTCGCCCGTCGAAAGCGAACACAGCGATACCTCCTCGTGGCCGGTATGCGCGATGCTTTCCCTTGCCTGCGCGATCAGCGTATCCTTTCGGCGCTCGCGCACCGGCCGGTAAACAAACCCTGCCTGGCAGAACCGGCAGCCGCGCGTGCACCCGCGCATCACTTCCACCGTCACGCGGTCGTGCACCACATTCAGGTAAGGAACGATGGGGCTTACCGGGAAATACGCCTTGTCAAAGTCGCATACGATACGCTTTTGCACGCGCGCAGGCGTACCCGCCGACGGCATCGTGCTTTTGAGCGTGCCGTCCGCGTTGTACTCCATTTCATACAGCGACGGCACGTATATGCCGCCGATATGCGCCGCGCGTTTCAGCGTCTCCTGTTTGGATACACCCTCCGCCTTGCAGGTTCTATACAGTTCAATCAGCTCAGGCAATACTTCCTCGCCCTCGCCGATCACGAAAATATCAAAGAAATCCGCGAGCGGCTCCGGGTTATACGTGCATCCGCCGCCCGCAATGACGAGCGGAGAACCGTCGCCGCGCTGCGCCGCCTTCAGCGGTATGCCGCCCAAGGATAGCATCGCGAGCACGTTGGTATAGCCCATCTCGTAGCCCAGCGAAAACCCCACGATGTCAAAATCGCAAAGCGGCGTCTTGGTTTCGAGCGAATACAACGGCAGCCCGGCAGTTTTGAGCGCCTCTTCCATATCCGGCCACGGGCAAAAGCACCGCTCCGCCATCGCGCCGTCCAAGCCGTTTACAAGGTGATACAGTATCGAGGACCCGAGATGCGACATGCCCACCTCGTAAACGTCGGGAAAGCACAACGCAAAACGCACCGTATTTACGATCTCGCCGTATTCCCCGCCCGTATACCGGGCCGGTTTTTGTACGCCGGGCAGTATGGAAAAAAGCTGCCTCAAGTCGATCATATGTCTTCCTTAACAGAGTGATGTGAAAGGCATTATAGCACAGCGCCCCGCATGCGGCAACCGGCTAACATCAGGCTATCGTTTCCTTCGGCTTGACTTCCTGCCAATAGCCGTCCGGATCGTTCACAAAATGGATGCCCATCGCCTTGTTTTCATAACATATGATGCCCATTTTTTCGTGCAGCGCATGGGCGGCCTCATAGTCGTCCGCTGCAAAGCAGATGTGGCTTTCATTGTCGCCCAAGTTGTAGCTTTCTTTGCCCTTCAGCCACGTAAGCTCCAGCTTAAAATCCGTTGCGCCATCCGAAAGGAATACGATCACAAAGCTGCCGTCAGGCGCTTTCATGCGCCGCGCCTCCTTCAGGCCGAACGCCTCGTTGTAAAACTTGATGCTGCGCTCCAAATCCGTAACATTGATGTTGGCATGGTCGATCGTAAACACGAGTTCTCCTTTCATAACAGCCGCTGTCCGTCGCGTTCAATAGGCAGCACCTTGGTGCCGTTGTGCGCCATCCGCTTTGCGTAATCCAGCGTATCCGCTTCGTCCACAAAATGGATGGGAATAAACACCGCGGGCTTCATGATATTGATAAACTGATCGGGGCCTTCCTCAAATCCGCTGCCCATCCGCTTGTCCACCGGAAAGAACGCCACGTCGATATGCGAAACGCCGTGGCGTAAAAATTTCATCTCGCGGTCGAACCAGGCGCGCATCACGCGCGCGTAGCGCTCATCGCCGTCGTCCTGCCAATGCCAGCAGTTGAGGTCGCCCGCGTGAAACAGGCTTGTCCCGTCGCACTGCACGTGAAACGACACGCCGATATCGGTGGAGCCGTACGCGCGCACATGGATAAAACCGTCGTCGTACTCCTCGCCGCGCGAAAGGCGCACCGCGCTTTGAGGCCCGCCGGGCACACCTTCGTCCAGCACGTAAGTTATATTGGGGTTGATCGCAGTCCAATCGTATATGCTGCGGCTGAAGTGGTCGCTGTGCGAATGGGAAACGAAAACGTACACGCGCGGCGCGGCGGCAAGCTCCGCTGCGCCGATATCCCCGTTTTCTATCCCCTTGCCTGCCCTGTGCGGGCAATAATCGAATACCAGCAGCGCACCGTCCGTCTTTACCGCAATACCGCTATGGTGCAGATACCAGATTTCCATCGTCTTTCCGCTTTTTATGTATTTATCTTATCATATCACAAACCCGCGCCGCACACAACTAAAGCGGTGCGCCAGAGCCCTTTTGCCTGCACAGGCTGCCCAGCGTCGCGCCGGTTCCCACGCGCATCATGCCGGAGAGCACCTCGCGCTCGTCGAGTTCGCCCAGCACGCCCATGTCGCCGCGTAGCACCGTAATGATGTTGTATTTGCCCGCCTCAAACGCGCGCAGCACGTCGCCGATGTGTTCCCCCTGCATCGCCGCGATGCGGTTGACGCTGAGTGTCCGTTTGCGCCCGATCGCCTCGCGCTTGCCCGAAAAGTCGCGGATAAGCGCAAACGGAGCGGATTTGAGCTCTTTGATTGCCGCGATGCAAAGGAAGAAGCCCATAATAAAAAGGCTGGGGCTGATCTGATGCCCCGCAACCCATGTATAGATGCCCGCGCCCGTCATAGCCGCCGCAAAAACGATACCCGCTGCCGCCGTAATGCGCGTCGCGCGGCTGTATCCCAGCCACGCGGCAAACGCCGCGCGCGCGATACGCCCGCCGTCCAGCGGCAGCGCGGGCAGCAAATTGACCGAAGCAAGCGCTAAGTTCGCGGCAATCAGCTTATCCGATATCGCGATGGGGAACGCGTACCGGTTCACGACAAACACGGCGCACGCAAACAGCATATTGGCGGCGGGCCCCGCCGCTGCCACAACGATCTCTTTTCCGCGCGACATCGCAAAGCACTGAAGCCGCGCGGCGCAGCCGAACGGCAGCAGCTCAAGCTCGGTAACCGTCATCCCGAGCGACGTTGCCGCGAGTATATGCGCCCACTCGTGCAGCATGACGGCCGGTATGTAGCACAGCAGCACTTCGCCCATACCCAGCGCGATAAGCGCGATGACCGCCGGAATGAGCAGCAGATTGATTTTGAGCCTGCCGACGCGCAGCGCCTTCATAATTGTCTACTCAGACGTATAACTGTTGATATAGGCGACCGGATCGACAAACATATCGCCTTCCTCCATCTCCACATACAGGTAGTCCCCCGACAGCGTGCCGACCACCTGCCCCGCCCCTACGATATCGTCCACCTGTACGAGCGGCTCGATATTGCAGTACAGCACGGTTTCCCCGGTATCCAGCAGCAGCTTCACATACCCCTGCCCGTCGATCTCGCCCGTCGCCGTCACGGTCGCCTTGGCAATGCTGTATGCCGTCGTCCCTTCCGAAGAGAACCGCACGCCCTTGGCGCCGCTTTGCCCGAACGCCGTGATGATCTCCCCGTCCGAGGGGTATACAACCGCGGTATTGGGCAGAACGCTCATCACGCTCTCCGCTTCGCCGTCGAGGTTTTCGACAAATTTCAGCTTACCGATATCCTCATCGATGTCGAACTCCTGGCTCAGCGTTTCGCCGGAAGGTTCCATGCTCTGCTGTGCATTAGGCGTGGTAACCGTGCTGATCACGAGTATCGTAATGGCAATGGCCGCGCAGATGCCGGTTTTAATGAGCAGGCGCTTGTATCCTATGTCGATATCGTCCTCTTCCTTTTCCTTTTTCCATACGATCTTCACCCCGGCTTTCTTCATCATTCGCGACGCCGTCTCACGCCAACCGGCCCTGGGCGCGGTATCTTTTTGTTTACCGGCGGTTTCCGCCGCGTTTTCACAGGGCGGTATAAAACCGCCGAGCTCCAGCTTTGGCAGGTGATCTTTCTGCATAGCCTGAGCCTCCCGTCAATATTTTGGCCTTATATGTATATTTCGCACTGCGCGGTTTCATTCAGCGTTCCTTTCCGCGTGAAGGCGACAAAAAAACAGGCTTGCGTTAAAAGCCTGTTTTAGTTTATAAAAAAGCTTTAGTTTAAGCGTTCGCCGCAGCCTTGGCAAAACGCATTGCCGACAGGTACTGCCGCGCCGCATTTGGGGCAAACCGACGTTGGCTGCTGAGGCGGGGCATAGCCTTGGCCGTATGGCGGCGCGCCGGGCGGGTAAGGCGGATACGGCGGGTAAGGCGGCGCGTATTTCGGCTGCGTCTTATCTTCCATCACCAGCGCGACGATGAGCGCGGGTATGAACAGGAAGAACCCAAAAGCCCAAAAGCCGCCGTAGCTGTATCCCTTTTTCCCCGCGATAGAAGCCGGAATGAACGCAAGGCCTACGGCAGCCCCAATCGAAACGATTATGATAATCACTGTTAACCAGATGCCAAACGTTACCGCGCTTTCAACCATTTCATAATCATACGAATCAATCGGGAAATCGGTCGGTATCGGAATCGACGGAATATCCGGAACTCCCATTGTGT
>CAYNFL010000048.1:9343-10194 GCA_964396465.1 uncultured Christensenellaceae bacterium | reverse complement strand
GTCCTCGCCGGTGTAACCGCTGCGCGATACGACCGCGGGCGTTCCGGCGATGCTGATATCTGTCCCGAAGTGAAAGAAGCGGATACCACCCAGCGGATAATCCGTGAGCTTTTGCAATATCGTCTGCGCTTTCGGCCCTTGCAGCGCAAGCTGTGCCCAATCGCCCGAATCGTTGCTTGCGTACACGTCGCCCGAAAGCTGTTTCGTAATCCACGCAAAATCCTTGTCCGTGTTGGAGGCATTGACGACGAGCAGGTAATTTTCCGCGCTGAGGCGGTACACGATGAGGTCGTCAATTGCGCCGCCATCCGGAAAGCACATCGGCGAATATACCGCCTGCCCGACCGCCGCCCGCGATATATCGTTTGTGAGCAGGCGCTGTAAAAAGCTTTGCGCGTCCCTGCCGGTTACGAATATCTCGCCCATGTGCGACACGTCGAAAAGCCCCGCCGCAGTGCGCACGCGCTCGTGTTCTTCCGTGATGCTTGAATACTGCACGGGCAGCGCCCACCCGCCAAAATCGATGATGCGCCCGTTTAAGGTTACGTGCGTATTGTATAATGGTGTTTGTTTCATAAAAATCCTTTCCACCCCTCCAAACAAAACAGAGGAAGGCAACACAGATGTCGTCCTCCTCCGTATTCTAACCTGAGAGATTCCGGGGTAAACCCGTTGCTCCTTCGGTGCCGTTAAGGCTCTCCAGAGTGCTGTCAGGATACAGTCCCTTTTACCTGAAAGTTTCACCGCGGTTCAACGCGCCCCGGCTTACATCTTCGGTGATTGATACTCTCCCGCACCCGTCATCCAAATATTCATTTGCTTTTTGAACCGAAACAGTTTCATAAAAATCC
>CAYNFL010000048.1:0-9333 GCA_964396465.1 uncultured Christensenellaceae bacterium | reverse complement strand
CGCGTTGAAGCTTGTCAAGATTCTCCTGTATCAATCTTTGCCATCTAGCCGCGGCGCAAACGGGAGCAGAAAATTTGACTCTTTTTGCTTTAAATATTACAAAAGTGTTGCGAAGCTGCCGAAACTTCGGTATAATAAACGCTGTCAGGTACAACGATTGAAAACACGACCGATAATCCGGCTTAAAGCCGCGGGAAGAAGATATGTCCAAACACCGCATTAAAAAAGAACCGTATATTAAAAAGCTGCTGCGGCAAATACAGGCGCAATGCGCGCCGCTGTTTTCGCGCGGTAAGCAGCCGCAAGCGCATTCATCGCAGGCCAGCTCCGTTTCGAGGATACCCGCACGGCAGGCGCAGCGCAGGCCAATTTCCCCAGCCGCATATCCGGCTGGCCGCGGCGCGCGCCGCCGCGTTTTCCGCGTCAAAGATATGCGCAGGCTGCTCATCGCTGGCGGGGCCATCGCCGCCGCCGCAGTCGGCGTCGTGCTGCTCATAACGCTTACGGGAAGTCCGAAGCAGGCTGCCGGTCAAGCTGCTTCGGGCGCAGACGCATCAGCCATGAGGCTTGCGGATTTCACGGTGAGTATGCCGGTCAGCGAATCGGTTCACATATCGGAAGGCATTGCCGCTGCCGTGGTTTCAAACGTTCAAACCCGGCTCATGGAGCTCGGATACATGGCGACGGACGAGGCGGACGGCATATTCGACGCAAATACCGCTTTAGCGGTCAACCGGTTTAAAACGCAGCATGCGCTTGCCGCGGACGGCACCGTGGACGAAGATACCTATGCCCTGCTAATGAGCGAGGGTGCGCAATACTATACCGTCACGATCGGCGCGCAGGACACGGAGGACGACACCGACATCTATGAGCTGCAGCAGCGGCTTGTGGAACTCGGCTATATGAACGAAGCCACCGGGTATTACGGCGAAGACACCGCGGAAGCGATCAAAAAGTTCCAAAAGCTCAACAACATTGAACAAAGCGGCAATATCGAGCAAGCCACGCGCGAAATGCTTTACGCCGAAAACGCCATCGCCAACTTCTATTCCTCCGGCGAGAAGAGCGACGAGATACTCGAATTCCAGAAGCGCCTAAAAAAGCTGGGCTATCTCACCACCGAGCCCGACGGCACATACGGCAAGGATACGAAAGCCGCCGTGCAGCGCTTTCAGGAGGCCAACGGCCTCATCGCGGACGGATTCTTAGGCCCCGCCACACAATCCGCGCTGATGTCGGAGGAGGCGCAGATCGGCGCGCTCAAACGGGGCGACAACAGCGTACAGGTTGTCAACGTGCAGCAAAAGCTCATCGAGCTCAAATACCTTGGCGGCAAGGCGGACGGCAATTTCGGCCCCGGAACTGAAACCGCCGTGCGCAGCTTCCAATACCGCAACGGGCTTTCCGTGGACGGCAAGGTCGGCCCCGCCACGCTCAACATGCTCAACTCCGGTAAAGCGAAAAAATCGACGGGCGTCAGCATTACGGGCGCAAACGTGGAATCGTTTATTTCAGTCGCGGAATCCAAGCTCGGCTGCCGCTATGTGGGCGGCGGCAAAGGCCCCAATGTATTCGACTGCTCGGGGTTCGTATACTGGTGCCTCAATCAGGTGGGCGTCAAGCAGGGGTACCTCACGTCCCACGCGTGGCCAAGCTGTACGAAATATACGAAGATTACGAGCGTCAGCGATTTAAAGCGTGGCGACATCATCATCTTCAGAGGCCACTGCGCGATCGCGCTGGGTAAGGGTATGCAGATCGACGCGTCCTCCAACAATCACAAGGTCGTCAAGCGCAAGCTGACCACGGGTATCGGTTTCGTCTGCGCGTTCCGCGTATTTTGACACGGAAACGGCCTATACCAAAGAGAGGTTCGATTTATGTCTAAGCATCATTCAAAAAAGCAATTTAAGTACCATAAAAACCTCTGGCACCTTCTGGGAAAACAGCTTCGCGCGGTTTTGAAACGCACGGGCGAAGGCTTTACCGCGCTATTGCAGCGTGCCAAAGGGCGGCCTTCATCGCCGCGCCGCGCCCGTATGATGCCATCCGCCGCAGCCGTAAAAGCCGAATCCGCGCCTTACCGGACGCAGCGCAATGTGCCTTCCGCCGCGCAGACGCGCGGCCGCGGCATGCAGCGCCGCCGCGTATTCCGTATCCGTGACAAGCGCAGGGTGTTCATCGCGGGCGGGGCGCTTCTCGCCGTCGTCATCACCGGCGTCGTGCTGCTCGTCACGCTCACGGGCGGCAATGCGCGAAAGACATCGGCGCAAACGTCGATAGACGCGTCTTCCACACCCGCCCCCACGAAGCTGGCGAGCCTCACGGTAGTTATGCCCGTATCCGAATCGGTGCATATCACCGAGGGCATCACGGCAGCCGTGGTATCCGATGTGCAGATGCGCCTCATGGATCTTGAGTATCTGGATGCGGACGAGCCGGACAGCGTATTCGACAGCCAGGTGGTAACAGCCGTCAACCATTTTAAAACACAGCACAATCTTACCGCTGACGGTATCGTGGACGAGATGACCTATGGCCTTATGATGAGCGAAGAGGCGCAGTATTACACGCTCTCCAAAGGCGCGCAGGATACGGAGGAGGACACGGTCATCGGCGAGCTGCAGCAGCGCCTCGTTGAACTGGGCTACATGAACAAAGCCACCGGAAATTTCGGCGATGAAACCACGGAGGCGGTCAAGAAGTTCCAGAAGCTCAACAGTTTGAGCCAGGATGGCATGATCGGCCATAACACGCGCGAGAAACTGTATTCCGATGACGTCGTCGCCAGCTTTTATTCCATTGGCGAGAAGAGCGACGATATACTGGCCTGCCAGCAAAAACTCAAAGCGCTGGGATACCTCACGACCGAACCCGACGGCACATTCGGCACGAATACCAAGGCCGCCGTACAGTGCTTTCAGGAGGCCAACGGCCTTATCGCGGACGGGTACTTAGGCCCCGCCACCGTGGAGATGTTGAAATCCGGCAGCGCGAAAAGCAGCGCTTTTTCCGTCGGGGACCGCGGCGAACAGGTCTCCTTTATTCAGCAGCAGCTCAAAAAGCTCAATTATTTTAAAGGCAAGGTCACCGGGTATTTCGGTTCGGCAACCGAAAAAGCCGTAATCAACTTCCAGAAGCGAAACAAGCTCACCGCGGACGGCAAGGTCGGCAAGGTCACGATGAACCTGCTCGGCTCCTCCAAAGCGAAAAAAGCTGCGAGCTCCAGTTCGAGCTCCGGTTCGAGCTCCGGCTCGAGTTCCGGCTCAACCTCCGGCAACGGCCCCGCTGCCAGCGTCACGGGCGCGAATGTGGAGTCTTTCATATCGGTGGCGGAATCCAAGCAGGGCTGTAAGTATGTGGGCGGCGGCAAAGGCCCCAACACGTTCGACTGCTCGGGGTTCGTATACTGGTGCCTCAATCAGGTGGGCGTCAAGCAAAGCTACATGACGTCTTATATGTGGCGCAGCTGCTCCAAATACACAAGGATCGAGGGCATGGAAAACCTGCAGCGCGGCGATGTCATCGTATTCAAAGGGCACGTGGCGATCTGCGAGGGCGGCGGCGTTATGATCGACGCGTCGTCGGGCAACCGCAAGGTCGTCAAGCGCGCTTACAGCGGCAGCAGCTACTGGAAAAAGTACTTCATCTGCGGCTACCGCATATTCTAGCCGAATGAGTTGCGCGGCACTCCGCAATGCTGATTCGGTCTGTGACTAAACTAAACTCCAGTAAGCTGGGGCGGCTGGCAACAGCCACCCCTCAGACCGCTGACAAACTTCGTTTGTCAGCGGTTTTTATGTGCATCACCCAACTTTATTATTGCCTTTCTCAGGGGCGGCCCTATCAAAAGGCATGTTTCCATGTGGAGTCCATTAGGGTAATATCGATATAACTAAGCTTGAGGCTTTGTCAGCAAGCTGGGGCGGCTGGCAACAGCCGCCCCATTGTTTTTACGTTATATTTACTCAATATGATAAACGATGTCGCAGCGATGCGGTATACCGAGCGCCTGCGCGTACCTTTCCTCGAGCGGTACCCATTCTTCCATGAAACGGCTGTGCATCGCTTCGCCGTTCCGTTTCAATATGCGGCGGCTCTGCTCCTCTTTGCCGATCTCCATATATATCTTCAAATCGTACAAATCATAAAGAGCGGGGTGCAGGCTGTACGCGCCTTCGACGATGCTGAGCGCGGCGGGTGCTACTTTAACAGGCACGCTTAAATTACCGGTATTACAGTCGTACGCGCGGTATTCAAACGCGCCGCTGCTTTCAAGCCCCGCTGCGACCTCCGCGGCGAAGCGCTCGTAATCCACGTTTCCGCCCGGCTCCGCAAGCCGCTGCGGCGTTTTTCTTTCGGGCGGCAGGAAGAAATCGTCCATATGAAACACGTTCGCGCCGTAAACATCCGCGATGAGCTTCGCCAAGCTGCTCTTGCCCGACGCGCTGCCGCCGTCGATGGCAACGCGCACCGGCGCGCCCTTGTTCATCAAAGCGTCGATGCGCCAAAACGCCTCGGCAAAGTCGCGGTACTGCGCGCTCACCACACGATATGCGGGAGCGTATGCCGCGCGGAACGGCTCACTGTGGCTTACGGGCGGATACCCCTGCTGTTTGAGAGATTGAATCGTTGCCGCTAATTCCTCCGTGTCAAACGGAAGCGCGCCAAAACGGCATAAGCCCGCCAATATGGAAAGCTTTCGCTCAAACCGCGCTTTACTCCCCTTTACCGCTCTGGCAGTATTTATAAAAAAACGGTTGGCGGTTGCAGTACGGATGCCAAGGCCGTCCAGCGCGGCAAGGTGCATCCGGCACAGCCCTCCGCCGATGCCCTCAAACACAAAAGCAGGCGCGCTGCCGGTCTTAGCCGCACTGCGCTCCCGCTCCATTTTCATTTCGCTTTCCGCTTCGTCCGAGATCATATGCCCGCCCGCGAATTCGCTTTGATAGATCAGCTTAACGGCGTCCGTCATCCGCATCAGCGGGTATCGGGCGAAATGCTCAAGCAGCAGCTTTTCGGTTTCCGTTTGGTGTCACCTCTCGCATGATTGTTGTGCGGCGCAGCGCGAATAGCAATGCGGGTATCAGCACGATCTGTATAACGATACCCGGCCATGCTGTCAGCACAGCTCCCGAGACAAATACCTGCCACGTAAACGCTGTATCGCCGAATCCGTATAGTATGTAGCTTGCCGCGCCCCATACGATCCTGCCGCCAATCATCGCAAGTATCAGTTCGGCGTACAGGTACGCGTTCTTCTTGGGCAGCACTTTATAAAAGAAGCCGGCAAGCGCACCGTACGTCGCGAGTTCCAACGCCATAGCCATTGCATAGGGAAACATCGGCGGCATGCCAAACAATACGCTGCGCAGCAGCGGTGTGATCAATCCCACTGCCAGCCCCCACGGCCAGCCGCAGATAAACCCGCAGAGCAGCACCGGCAGATGCATCGGCAGCAGCATGCTTCCCACTTCGGGTATCTGTCCGGTCAGAAACGGCAGTAACAGCCCCAGCGCCAAAAACATCGCTGCGAGCAGCATTTTTCTTAATCCTAAGTTTCTCATAACGATCCGCCTCCAAATAAAAAGTACCATGAAACGGCCTTCCTTCGGGAAGGCGCATACCTTCATGGTATCATTTCGCTTGGAACGGGACGGCTTCATGCCGGTCCGTCATTTATTTAACCACAGTCCGCTCCGCGAGTCAAGCCGGGCAAACCGCCAATTTACCCGTCCGTCAACGGCTCGTCCATATCCGTTTCTTCCATATCCGGGTCAGGCGCACCCGTTTCCGCGGTATCTGTTTCCGCGGTATCTGTCTCCGCGGTATCTGTTTCCGCGGTATCCCCGCCCTCCGGCTCCATGAGTTCTTCCTCAGGTTCAGCAACGCGCGCCATCACGGTCACGCTGCCGTCCTCCGCTTCGCAGCGCAGCGTATCGATACTTTCGATGGCATATACCGTCTGCGCCCCGCTCGCGCTGAACGTAAGCTCCTGCTGCGATACGCTGTACGTCCCCTGCCCAATGGGCGCTCCCTGCGCGTCGTAGACAAAGTATAAACCGTCTTCCAAAAGCTCTAATGAAAAATTCGCGCCCGCCTGCGCGATCTCATCCGCGCTCAGCGCTTTGCCGCTGGAATCGTACAGCGCGGATACCGCCCATTTTCCGGAAAAATCCGCGCCGGTATAGCTTATCGGCGTGGGCTGCGGAGTTGCGGTCGCTCCGGGCGTCCCCCCGGCGGGCGTCCCGCCATCTGTGCAAGAGGCCAGCAGCGCCGTCAGCATCACCAGCACCAACAATATCGCGCAGCTACGTCTCATCGTTATGCACTCCTTTTTTCGTCTTCACCCATTGTATGGATTTCAATGATAAAAGTCAATCGTAAAGTACCTCGAAGTATGAAAACAGGCGGCTTAATGCTTGCCCGCCGCTCTCCTGTTTCGGTTGGATAGCCTTATCCTTCTGCGCTTCCGCGCCTTTTTACCGCCTTGTATGTCTCAAACGCTTCCGCCCATCTCGCCGCGCCTTTGGGCTCATAACGCTCCACGGTGAACGAGCGCGCGACCACCTCGCTCATCTGCGCAAAGTCCTTCACCTCGCCCGCAGATTTCACCTGCATCATAAGGTTGCCGACCGCCGTCGCCTCATACGGCCCCGCAACCACTTCGCGATTCACCGCGCCCGCGGCAAACCGGTTGAGCAGCGCGTTCTTCGCGCCCCCGCCCACGATGTGCAGCGCGTCAATTCTGCCGCCCTTCATCTGCTCAAGGCCAAGGAACGCTTCGCGGTAGCTCATCGCGAGGCTCTCGTATGCCGTGCGCGCGATCTCGCCTTTGGTCTGCGGCACGGCCTGCCCCGTGGCCGCACAATACCGCTGTATCTTGCACGGCATATCCTCGCCGCTGTAAAACTCTTGCGCGCTCATATCTATGAAAGAAGCAAAAGCGGGCGCCGCCGCCGCCATACCCACGATATCGTCCCAACTGAGGGCGCCTTCCCTGTCCCAGTATCGTTTGCAGCTTTGTATGACCCACAGCCCCATGATGTTGCGCAGCGGGATGCACCCGCCCGTAATCGCCCCTTCGTTGGAAAGCTGGGCATCGTAGGCCTGATCGCTGATGAGCGGGCTATCGGAAGTAATTCCGATAATCGACCACGTACCCGACGAAAGATACGCGTAGCTCTCCTTCTTCGCGGGCAAAGAAGCCACCGCCGAAGCGGTATCGTGCGAGCCTACACAGAACACATCGGTTTGGCCGCTCAGGCCGGTATCCTCCATCACGGCGGCGAAAAGCCGCCCCTTCGTTTCCCCGCTCATCTGTATGCCCGTGAGCAGCGACGGTTCGATCCCCGCGAGGTCGAGCACCACTTTGGACCAACCGCCTGTGCGGCAGTCCATAAACTGCGTCGTCGTCGCGTTGGTATACTCTGTGGATTTTACGCCGCACAGCATATACCCCAAAAGGTCGGGCATAAGCAGCAGCTTGTCCGCCGCTTCCAGCTGCGGGTCCTCCTGCTGCGCCATGTCGTAAAGCTGGTAGAGCGTATTGAACTCATAGCTGGCGATGCCCGTCATGTCAAACGGCGTTCGCACGCCGTATTTTTCGTGAAACCGCTTCATACCGCGCGCGCCGCGCGGGTCTCGATACGATCGCGGGTTGCCGAGTATCCGCCCCTGACGGTCGATGAGGCCGAAATCGACGCCCCACGTATCGATGCCGATGCCGCAAAGCGGCTCGGAATACGCCTTTGCGTAGCGCCCGATGCCTTCCAGCATACTTCCGTACAGGCGCAGTATATCCCAGTAAAGCCCATCCTGCACGCGCACATAGTTGTTCTCGAAGCGGTTCATCTCCTCGAGCACCAGCTTTTTGCCATCGAAGCGGCCAAGTATCACCCGGCCGTTGCTGGCCCCGAGATCAGCGGCTAAAAAATTCTTCATATGCGCCCTCCCGTTTTATTCGACGGGCTCCGCCCGTTTTTTTAAGCAAATGCGTTTTTAGCAATCTGCACGTAGCGCGCCACAATCGCGTCGATTTCCTTCGCGGACAGTCTGCCGCCGCCTTGAAACATACCGCGCGAAATGTCCTCACACGCCTCCATCTCGTGGCCGGCAAGCGCCCATGAGCTGTCGTTCAAATGTCGGTATTCAGGCTTTAACAGCTCGCGGCAGACGAAGGGCTGGCGTGGCTGGTTGATATCCTCGCCGCTGATCTGCAAGAAGCCGTACTCGCGGCAAAGCTTCATCACACGCCGCAGTTGCTGCGACGTATTGCGCGAGGGCATGAACGCGACCGCTAAAAAGCCGATTTCCCTGCATGCCGCAAACACTTCGTCCAAGTAATCGTCCTCAAATTTCTGCGCGGCCTTATCCCCCGTGGGGGATTCCCCCACATCGCCGAGGTAACAGTACGCGGGTATCGCGCCCAGCGCTTTGGCCTGCCGCACGGCGTCTGCCACATCAGGCGCTTCGCCGCGCTCCGCGTCGATATAGATTTGAGCCACAAAGCTGCTTTTAAGCACGTTCAGCAGGTCGTACGCAATGATGCCGCTTGCATCGTCGCGCAGCATCGCGCGCTGCCTGACGTTCAGCGGTATGTTCAGCTCGCGTTCTACAAAACTGGAAAGCGCTTCGCCCGTGCCGAATCGCGCGATCATCTGATTCGCGAGCGCGAACAGCATATGGCGCTCCGTTACGCCGCCGCCCTGTGCCGCTTGCGACAGCGGCAACACATCAGCGTCAAAGCCGATGGCCATATCAAACTTTCGGATAATCTCGTTGAGGCGCGATATCATGCGCCGGTTCCGCTCGTTGCGCGCGGCGCGCAGTGGCGCAAGGTACTTATCCGCCGCGGCGTAACTGCACCGCGGCAGCCCGTGCACTGTAATATAGCCCGACGTAATTTGATCGGGGTTGTTAATCCTTTTGCCTTTGAGCGGCGTAGCACTCCAGTCGGTGCGCATCTCGAAGCCCGCCGTCGTCGCAATGCCGATGATTTGCCCCGCGTGGGTGAATTCCGCCGCGCCGCCCACCGAATCATGATCCATGATGCCCACGGTGCAAAGCCCGGCCTCATACGCCTTCCAAACCGCCATTGAAGGGGAATAAGGCGAAAAGGAATAGATCGTATGGACGTGGTTATTCGTGATGCCCTCCGAAACCGGCTTCGCGATCTCCCCTCCGTCCAGCTTCTGTTTCAGCTGCGCCAGCGCACCGCTGCGCGTCTGCGCCGTGCCGCCGTTCAGCGCCCGTATGGTTTCTTCTGTATTCATATCCGTCCCGCTTTGTTCGTACTACGACATCTGCTGCCCGCCGGTGACGTTGAAC
>CAYNFL010000047.1:0-10389 GCA_964396465.1 uncultured Christensenellaceae bacterium | reverse complement strand
TTTATTGGAAAAATTTCCAGCAGACTACAAGGTACACTTATGTAATAAATGATCTGTCAAATCTTGAAAAGGTTTGGGACTCTTTTGAAACAAATATACGAACTGATATAAAAAAAGCGAATAAAAAATTTTCTCTAACAGTTAAACAAAATACCGATATCGAAGATTTTATTGAACTAAATGAAAAGGTTTTTAATCGGCAAAATAATAAATTGCCATATTCTAAAGAATTGGTTCGTTCTATTTATAGAAAATCAATCGATCTTAATAAAGGTTCTTTTTTTATCGCTTATGATGCAGTGTGCCGATTGTAAAACGGTGATTGTTGTGGCATGATAAGTTGAAACGAAACAATAAAAGGAGGCAAACCTGTGGAATGCAACATCATGATCGTCGGTATCGGCGAAAGGAGCAAACGGTCTCCGAAGGTGCAGGAGGTGCTCTCGCGCTTCGGCTGCTCCATCAAAATGCGCCTTGGGCTGCACGAGGCGGGCAGCGTATGCAGCGAGGAGGGCGTGCTGATACTGCAGCTTACAGGGGAAAAAGCCGAGATGAAAGCGCTCGAAAAAGCGCTGAATGATCTGGACGACGTCAAAGCGAAGATGGTGGTTTTCGACTGAGCCACCGCTTCTGTAAGGCACATCCCCTTAATATACGAGGCGCCTAAATGCCGCAAGTTTATTTTTGCTCGTACCGGATATACGCGTAGTTGTCCGGGCTGTTTGCTTTTTCAGCGAGAAAATCGTACACGCGCTGATGTAAATACCGCTGGGCTTCGCGCCTCGTCATGCCCGGCGCAGGCTGAATCGGATCGCTGAATATCACGGTGTGCGCGGGCGTATTGCGCCATCTCCTCTTCCTGTAGACGGTTGCCATCGCCACCACGGGCACATTCAGCTCGGTGGGATAAATAAACGACGCGGCGGAGAACGGCCGAATACCCATATAGTACGGCCAAATATGCGCCTCGGGATATATCGCGATGCAGGCACCCTCCGCGCAGCGTTGTGTTACGACATCATGAAAGCGCCTGAGCGCCCTTGGTTGCGTCGGTATCGGTATCGCGCCCAGCATCAGCACGATGGTTTGGATTCCCTTGATCGATACGGCGTCGGGCGAGGCGAGCAGATACGTTCTTTTGGGCGCTGCCGCGGTGTAAGCCAGAAAAGCGTCGCTCCAATGCGTATGGTTTCCGTACAGAAAGAATGAGCCCTTGATTTTCTTAAGCGCTTTGCGGTTGACAAACTTCGTGCCGTTTATCGCTTTGATATAGAGCGCGGTCAGCGGTACCGCGATACCGTAGTAGAGCAAAAAGGCCGCCGCTTTCCACAGTATGCCGCGATGGATATACGGGAACGACGCATCCACCTTGCGCGCGTTGATTTTCGTCCCCGCAAAGTCATCCGTCATATCCGCAAAATAGACGACCCTTTGCGGCGGCTGTGCCATAGAACACCCTCCGTATCATTAAAGCATCTGACCCGGACACTAAAAAGAAACGCCATGCAACAAAGCATATCAACCGCTGCTGCTATTTCACGATGCGTTCAGGGGGGGCTGACGCTGCTGTTTGACAGCGTATATACGCGGGCGTTCTGCACACCGTACGCGTACGGGATGATGCACTGCTCAGGCCTTGGCATCAAGCTGCTCTATCCGCTCTGCAACCCGACCGAAATGCTCAAATGCGTGATCGGTATATTCGTAATGCGCACCGGCCATTGGGCCAAGAATGTGATCGAAAGCCATCGGCACCCGTTCCCGGCATCGCCGCATGATGCTTAGTTTCCCGTGGGCGAGATGATCGTGATCACATAATACGCGATCATGGAAATCACGAGTATCAGCACGACCACCGTCAGTATAATTTTTCTTATCGTTTCGTTCTTATTTTTAGACATGAACGGTCCCTTCCGTATACTGCCGCCGCTCTCTGCGTTTGCTCCCGCAGCGCAAAGCGTACTTATGAATATTGAATCCATACCGAATGATACAACGCGCAACGCTTCCGCGCAATCGTTTTATCATTCGTTAGCGCAAAAGCTCAAAACATGCTTAGCTGGGTTGGCCTGTATCTATCCTCAAAGGCGTGCAGATACCTGAACACCTCGCCGCTGTCCGCCAAGATGCCGTGCTGATCGCACTCACTTTTCAATATCCGCATGAGGCGCTCGTTGTGTTCGCTCATTACGGAATATTCAAGACCATAGCGGGCTTGATATCGCTGCTTCAGTCCCGGAAAATACCTGTCGAGATGCGCGTAGAAATACTCGCGGTTGCCGTCGCGCAGCGTCAGCCCCATGCCAAAGCAGAGTATGCCGCGCACGCCCGCTTCAATGCAGTACCTCAAAATGCCACGCAAATTTTCTTCGGTATCGTTGATAAACGGCAGAATGGGACCCAGCCAGACCACGGTGGGGATACCGGTATCGCGCAGCGCTTTGAGCGCCTCGAATCGCTCCTTCGTCGTGCTCACTCCCGGTTCCAGCACGCGGCATAGGCCATCGTCATATGTCGTCAGCGTCATCTGCACGACGCACTTGGTTCTTTCATGGATGCCTTTAAGCAAATCGATGTCGCGCAGCACGCGCGCGGACTTGGTGATGACCGTAAACCCGAAGCCGTATTTGTCAACGAGTTTGATACAGCGGCGTGTGAGGCGAAGCTCATCCTCCAGCGGCATATACGGGTCACACATGGAGCCCGTGCCGATCATGCATTTTTCGCGCTTGCGGCGCAGCGCCGCTTCCAGCAGCTCCGGCGCGTTGATCTTGACTTCGATATCCTCAAAGTCGTGCTCCATGCCGTAGCAGCGGCTGCGGCTGTCGCAGTATATGCAGCCGTGCTGGCAGCCCCGGTAAATGTTCATACCGTTATTGCGGGACAATATGGATTTAGCCTCTTTGTAATGCATCTCGCCCTCGCGGTTCATAGTATTACGAAATTGACACACCGCCCTGATCCATTGTATAATGAATTATAAACACAATGCAAATCATAATTGGTATGCGATGCCGGGGTTTGAGCAAAAGCCCTTTTTTTGTCAATTCGTACGAGAGGAGCTTTGCTTTTGAATGATTTCGCCAAAAAAATACGGGAGGTCTGCTTTGCCGTATTGCCCATTGTGGTAATCGTTCTGATGCTGCATTTCTTTGTAGCTCCGGTTGAACCGATACATCTTTTCCGGTTCTTAATCGGCGCAGTATTCATCATCGTGGGGCTTTCTGTTTTTTTATACGGCATCGATATCGGCGTGACACAGATAGGCGAGCATATGGGCAAAATGCTGACAAAATCAAATAAACTCATCGTCGTTGTGCTGGGCGGGTTGCTGCTGGGGTTCTTTGTGTCCGTCGCGGAACCGGATTTACACATCATGGCCGGCCAAGTGGAGGCGGTCACCTCCGGCGTTATTCCCAAGATGCTCATCGTTACCGTCGTTTCGGCGGGTATTGCCCTGCTGCTCGTAGTCGGCCTCGTCAGAATATTTTACGGCATACCGCTTTACATACTGCTGGCTGCCCTGTACCTAGTAATTCTGATATTATCGTTTTTCACCTCACGCGAATTTCTGGCGATCTCGTTTGATTCATCCGGTGCGACGACAGGAGCCCTGACGGTTCCCTTCATACTTGCGCTTGCAATGGGCGTAACCGCGATGAAAAGGGACAGCAAAGGCGCGGAGAAGGACAGCTTCGGGCTGGTGGCGGTGGCATCCACCGGCGCGATCATCGCCGTGATGCTGATGAGCATCATTTCGGGCCAGCGGGAGATCACAGGCATGGCTGAAAGTGCCTTAAGCGGGAGTAACGCCATATTCAGCCCGTTCCTCAGCCAGTTCCCCCGTTCGCTCGGCGAATCCGCGCTCGCGCTGCTGCCCCTCGTCATTATTTTTATCGCGAGCCATTTTATCAAGCTGAAGCTTGGCAAGCACGAATTTAAAAGAATTATGTTCGGCTTGGGCTACGCCTTCTTCGGCCTTGCCACATTGATGACGGGCGTCCACGCTGGATTTATGGATGTGGGCGTACTGATGGGGTATAATATTGCATTGCTGGATTCACCCGCCGCGCTTGTGGCAACCGGCTTTTTTATCGGATTGGTCACGGTGCTCGCGGAGCCAGCCGTGCATGTGCTCACGCGTCAGATTGAAGAAGTGACCAGCGGTTCCGTCAGACGCTCTTTTGTGCTCGTATCCCTGTGCCTTGGCGTGGGCTTTGCCGTGGCGATGTCCATGCTGCGCATACTCATTCCCGAGCTGCAGCTATGGCATATTTTGCTGCCAGGGTATATTATATCCGTTGCGCTCGCGTTTATCGGGCCGAAGCTGTTCGTGGGTATCGCGTTCGACGCGGGCGGCGTGGCCACCGGCCCCATGACGGCAACGTTCGTGCTCGCGTTCGCGCAGGGCGCGGCAGATTCGGTCGAAAGCGCCAACGTATTGGCAGACGGCTTTGGCATCATCGCGCTCATCGCACTGATGCCCATCATCACGCTTCAGCTTTTAGGCCTGATCTACCACAAGAAGCTTATCAAAAGGAGTATTTGACCTATGAACACCCGAAAGTCGGTCTTTTCATTGATTACGGTCATCGTCAACTCCGGCGGCGGAAGCAGGGTGCTGTCCGTCGCGAAACGGTTTGGCATCACGGGCGGCACGGTTTGCCTGGGGCGCGGCACGGTTAAAAGCGGCCTGCTAAAGTTTTTGGAGGTTAACGACGTCCATAAGGAGATCGTGCTGATGGTCAGCGAAGCGTGTCTCGCGCACCGCATCATCGACGATCTCAACGGAGAGTTTAAATTCTGCAAGAAGAATCACGGCATCGCGTTCGTGATGCCCATCGACAAGGTATTCGGTATCAGCCGCTTCCAATGCGGCATCAATACGGAAGAGGATGTGGAAGAGGTTATGTATCAGGCTATTTTTTCAATTGTAGAAAAGGGAAAGGCCGAGGCGGTCGTTGAGGCAGCCGAAAAAGCGGGGTCGCGCGGAGGAACCATCATCAGCGCGCGCGGCTCGGGCATCCATGAAACCAGCAAGCTTTTCGCGATGGATATCGAGCCGCAGAAGGAGATTGTGCTCATTATCTCCCCTGCGGAAAACACGGATGCCATCGTGCAGTCCATACGCGACGAACTGCACATTGACGACCCCGGACAAGGCATTACCTTCATTCAGGACGTCATGCACGCTTACGGGCTTTATTGAGCGATAAAGCAAGCCGTCATGCGGAAACGCTGCCATGTCCGTACTTGAGCGGGCGGTAAGCGATTAGCCGGCCTGCCTTGCCATCTTCTTTGTGACTTTCGGCACATATTGCAGCGTATCGCCCGCCGTCATGGAGAGTTCGCCCAGTTCCGCAGCCGCGGCCTCCCCCGCTTTGCCGCAGATAAAGGAGCCATATACCGCGGCTTCAAAGCCGCTCATGCCGCCTTCGCGCCCGCCGCACATCAGCCCCGCGATCACGCCCGTCAGCACGTCGCCGCTGCCGCCGCGCGCCATACCGGGGCTGCCCGCCGTTATCAGCGCCGTCTGCTCCCCGTCCGTCACGATGCTCGTCGCGCCCTTTAATAGCAGCGTCACATCGTACTGCGCGGCGAAGCGTTGCGCTGTACCGGGCATATCCTTGCGTATCTCCTCCAGCGCGATTCCGCACAGCCGCGAGAATTCGATTGGATGCGGCGTCAACACGATATCGCCGCGTTTTCGGTTCAGTATCCTTAAATCCTGCGCAATGATATTGAGCGCGTCCGCGTCGAATACCTTGCGGACATCGTGGTTCTCAAGCAGATACCGCACCGCCGCTGCCGCGCCGCCGCCCGTGCCGAGCCCCGGCCCCGCCGCGAGCGCCGTCTTGCCCGCCATCAGCCTCTCGATGCCGGCGATGCATTCCTCGGAAAGCGCGCCGGAAAACTCGTCGAGCGCGAACGTCATGGCTTCGGGGATTGCCGCGGAGAACACGGGCTGCAGCGACGCCGGTATGCCCGCCGTCACGAGCCCCGCACCCGCGCGCAGCGCCGCGTTTACACAGAGCAGCCCCGCGCCCGAGTAGCCCTGGCTGCCCGCGATGACGGCGAGCTTGCCGTAGCTGCCCTTGTGCGTATCGCCGCGCCTTGGGGCCAGCGTGAGTTCATCCACGGCAACCATATTGCCAATATCGAACCCCTCGCAGGTGCCGATCTCCTTTACGGCCAGCCTGCCCGTAAGCTCCCTCCCCGGATAAAGGAAATGCCCGGGTTTCGCGCACTGGAATGTCACCGTTTCGTCCGCGCGCACCGCGCAGCCGAGCACCGCGCCCGTGTCCGCGTCTACGCCCGAGGCGATATCGACCGCGATCACATACGCGCCGCTGGTGTTCACCGCTTCGATCATCTTTGCATACAGCCCCGCCGCCTCGCGCGAAAGCCCTATGCCGAACAGTGCGTCGATGAGCACGCAGCCGCGCAGATGAGCCAAGTGCGCTTCAATGTCCGCTTCGCATTGTATCTCTGTGATGCTGCCTTTGAAATATGCCGCGTTGGTTGCGGCGTCGCCTTTAAGCGCTTTCGCTTCTCCCGCCAAATAAACAGAAACCGCATAGCCCTTCGCCGCAAGCTGCCGCGCTGCGGCAAAGCCGTCCCCGCCGTTGTTACCCGGCCCGCATAAAGCGATTACGCGCGTATCCGGTTTGAACTTTGATGCCACCGCGCTGGTGATTCCGGCCGCCGCGTTTTCCATGAGCAGCAGCGGCGGGATATGCAGCTGATTCGTCATATGCGCGTCGAGCGCGCGCATGGTATCCGTGAACACCACAGGGATCATATCATTCTCCTTCCGCGACGGCCTGCGCAATGGCATAGCCGCCGTCGTGCGATATGGATATATGGATGCGTTTCACGCCAAGGTCTTCCGCCTTTTGTTTTGCCGCGCCTTTAAGCTTCACCTCTGGCTGGCCGGAGGGCAGCTTGATAATGGATATCTCACTCAGCGGCATGTCGCCAAGGCCGAGGCCGAGCGCTTTCAGCACCGCTTCCTTCGCGGCAAACCGCCCCGCGACGGTCTGCGCCGCGTATTTCTGCGCATCAAACAGCTCGCGTTCATCTTTAGAAAAGAAGTCCGTATAAAACCGCTCGTTTTGCGTAGGCCTTTCCATACGCGATATTTCCACGATGTCGATGCCGGTGCCAATGATCATGCGCTTGCCTCCACCGCGTTTTGTATCGCGCGCGCGGCTGCTTCCGCGCCCGCCGCGAGCACCGCGTGGATGCTGCACGGCAGTTCGCCCATCGAGAACGCGAATACCGTATCGCCGTCGAACATCGTATGCGCGGGGCGCACGCACATCGCGACGCCGTCCTGCCCCATCGCGGCGAGCTTGTTCGCCTGCTCTTTCGCCAGCGCCGCGTTCGTGCCGATAATGCCGATCGTCGTATTTTTTCCGGCCATATCCTCCGCCGCGGATTGCATGAGCGCGTCCGATACCGTACCGCCCCGCATTCCCGCAATCTTCTTTCCCGTTTCATGGCTGTATATATCGCCAAGCGCGTTGACCGCGAAGCACGCCGCGACAACTATGCCGCCCGGCAGCTCCACCGATGCCGCGCCAAACCCCCCGGGCGAAGCAAAGCCCGTGCCTGCCGCCTTGCCCACCGTTGCGCCCGTACCCGCGCCGAAAAGCCCCTGCGCAAGCGGCGTTTCCGCCGCGTTTTCGCACGCGCCATAGCCCGCGCTTACGCCGGGGCGCACCTGCGCACTGCCTGTGCCGAGGTCGTACAGCACCGCCGCGGGCACGATGGGAACAACCGCGTCGCCCGCGTCGAAGCCCATATCGCGCGCTTCCAGCCAGCGCATCACGCCGTCCGCCGCGGCGAGGCCGAACGCGCTGCCGCCCGAGAGCAGTATCGCGTTGGCTTTCTGCACGGCGTTCATCGGGCGGCACAGATCCGTCTCGCGCGTGCCGGGCGCGCTGCCGCGCACGTCCACGCCGATGATACCGCCTTCCGGCAATATGATCACTGTACAGCCCGTCCTGTTCTCCGCGTCGGTATAATGCCCGGCCATCACACCGGGGATATCCGTGATACAGCCCTTATACATAGCCTCTCTCCCCTCTCAGCGAAACCTCGCCCGCGATATAGCGCTTCGTTTCGCCGCCCGTTTCGATCAGTATCGCGCCTTCGTCGTCGTAGCCGATAAACTCTCCCGCTGTGCTGACGCCCGCCGACGTCAGCGTGACCACGCCGCTCACGGCGTTCCTCTCGCGGAACGTCTCCATAAAGGGCGCAAGCCCCTTCTGCTCAAATACCTCGAACGCCTCAAAAAAACTGTCGATCACCGCCGCGGCCAGCACGGTAGGGTTTGCTTCCACCGCTGTCGCGATTTCCGCGATCTCGCCGCTCAGCGCTTTTGCGCACGTGTTGATACCGATGCCGCAAACGGCGAACTCCACGCCGTCCATATGCACCATACTTTCGGTCAGTATGCCCACGGCTTTTTTGCCGTCCAGCAGCACGTCATTAGGCCATTTGATACGCGGCTTAGTTCCGCTCACCGCTTCGATCGCCCCGCACACCGCGACCGCCGCCATCATTGTAATACCCGAAACGCGGGGCGGGTCGATATTCGGGCGCACCAGCATCGTCACATACACGCCCTGCCCGGGCTTAGATACCCACGTGCGCCCAAGGCGCCCTTTGCCCGCCGTCTGCTCCCCTGCGATAAACGCTGCTCGCTTTATGCTGCCGTCCCGTGCCGCCGCCTTGGCAGTCTCGTTGGTGGAGGCGCACCTCTCCCCGAAGAACACCGGCACATCGCGGCGCAGATACGCCCGCACGTATTCGGCGCGCGGTATCGTGGGTGGGCTCACCAGCCGATAGCCTCTGTTCGTCGCGCTTTCGATCTGCGCGCCGTCCGCCTGCATCGCCTTGATGTGCTTCCACAGCGCCGCACGCGTGACGCCGAGCTGCTCGCTTAAGGCCTCGCCCGATATGAAACCGTCCGCGCCCGACAGCGCCTTATATATCTTAAACCTCAATCTTCTTCCTCCGAAAACAGCGATGATATCACACCGTACGCAAACCCGTGCCGCACGAGCGCTGCGCTGACGCGTTTGCGCTCCTGCTTCATGTCGCCGCCACCGGCGAACCGCCCCATTAGCCGCCGCGCGATATCGCGCTCCTCGTCTTCGCCGTAGGCTTGCATGGCATCGTGCGCAATGGCCGCCGGCACGCCCTTCTCCTTGAGCTTATACTCCACAGCCATGCGCCCCAGTTTGCCCGTCTCCATCATACTGCGCACAAACTCCGCCGCATACGCCGCGTCATCCACATACCCATAAGAAGAAAGCTTATCGAGCGCCGATTCTATCGCGGCTTCGCTGATGCCGCGCTCCTTTAGCTTGCGCGCAAGCTCCGCGCGCGTGCGCCGCCCGTGCGCAAGCGTCGCCGCCGCGCAGTCGAAGGCGTATGCCGCGTTGTCCTTCTCCGCCGCCTCGCGCAGCACCTGCGCCGAAACCTCCGCGCCCGGCTTGATACCATACACGATGACGGCCTCCGCGCCGAGCGATGCGACGTACTCCCCGTCGGCATAGATATTGTAGCGGTCTTTCTTTCTCTTTTGGGGCTCCACCGCGCTGATGTACATGCTTTCTTCCATGTTTTGATTATAAATGATACCGTCAAAAACTTAAAGCGCATATTTCATATGCCCTCGCGCAAAATATAGGCAAACCAGTTGGGAGGCGCGCCGTGTTTGAAGGCAGAGAAAAGCAGGCGGTCATCGATTCGAAGAATCTCATATTGCTGGAAGACCAGATAAAGCTTGAGGCGCTGGCGGCGAAAAAGTGCGGCATTTATGCCGAACACTTTCAGAACCCCGAGCTTAAAAGCTTCGCGCAGCAGCTCGCGGCGCACCACCGGGACAACCTTGCCGGATTATCAGGGTATCTCAATACGCTGAAATAAGGAGGCGAAGCCATGCCGCAAAACGGGTTTTCGGAACACGAACTGTTGGCCGACCTTAAGAACCAGGAGAACCAATTGCTGAACGCATGCGCCGCCACGCTGCAGGAATCCGCCTGCCCGCAGCTTCGTAAACTGCTCATCAATCAGTTCACCCAAACGAGCATGGATCAATATCAGCTGCTCGACCAGATGCGCCAAAAGGGCTATCATACGGAAAACGAAGCAAGCGGCGCAAAGCTGAAACAGGCAATCGCATTGCTCAAAAGCCTGCAAAGCGATACACAGTAGTATTAATCGGGAGCATAGGATTTTGGACACGATCGTAATATTAGCGCTGATACTGCTGTGAAGTGACAAGCAAAACAATAAAACCGAAAAAAGGCGTGAAATTTAGTGAAATCCGTGAAAAAGCCCTTAAATACGTGTAAAAACGGCGTGATGAAATCG
>CAYNFL010000046.1:0-10603 GCA_964396465.1 uncultured Christensenellaceae bacterium | reverse complement strand
AGCGCGCCGACGAAGTTGGCGAGGAAGACCAGGCCCCACCGTTTCATCATGGTCGAGAAGTCGTCGTCGCGGCGTCGTCGGAGGACAAGACGTTCTCCTACATACCGCAGCTTAACGCCGCTATGTTTGAGGGCGACGCGGACTATGTACATATCACGCAGAACAACACGATATACGGCACGCGGTTCCCTAAGCTTCCTGAAACGGGAGACAAGCCGCTTGTATCCGATATGTCGTCCATGATACTTTCGCAAGCCACCGACGTGTCCAAATACGGACTCATCTATGCGGGCGCGCAGAAGAACATCGGCCCCTCGGGCGTCACGCTCGTGATCATCCGCGAAGACCTGCTCGAGCGCAGCGCGGATTCCCTGCCCAAGATGCTCAGCTACAAGGTGATGGCGGAAAACGGCTCGATGTACAATACGCCGCCCACCTTCGGCATCTACATCGCCGGGCTCGTGTTCGAGCATCTGCTTGCCAGCGGCGGCGTTCCCGCGATGCAAAAACGCAACGAGGAAAAGGCTGCGCTGCTCTACGGGTATCTCGATCAATCGAGCCTGTTTAAATCCACAGCGGAAAAAGGCAGCCGTTCGATCATGAATGTTACGTTCGTCACGGGCAACGAGGAAACGGATAAAAAGTTCATCTCCGAGGGCAAGAAGCGCGGAATCATGGGCATCAAGGGGCACCGCAGCGTGGGCGGTATGCGCGCAAGCATTTACAACGCGATGCCGATCGAGGGTATCAAGGCGCTTATCGAGCTTATGAAAGACTTTGAAAGCAAAGCGTAACGCATTAAGGAGGAACAACGATGTTCAGAATCAAAAAGCTCAATTCGATATCCGATGCCGTTTACGATTATCTCTCCGACGAACGCTATGAGATACGCGACGACTTAGAGCAGTTCGACGCGATACTCGTACGCAGCGCCAAGTGCCACGGCATGTGCTTCCCGGAAGAGACGGTCGCCATTGCGCGCGCGGGCGCGGGCGTCAACAATATTCCGATAGACAATTGCACGCAAAAGGGAATTGTGGTATTCAATACGCCGGGCGCAAACGCCAACGGCGTGAAAGAACTCGTACTGGCGGGCATGCTGGTGGCGAGCCGCAACATCATCGAAGCCACGGCATGGGCGAAAACGCTTTCCGGCAAGGGCGATGAAGTGCTGCCGCTCGTCGAGAAGGGCAAGAAGCAGTTCGTGGGGCCGGAGCTTTACGAGAAGACGCTGGGCGTCATCGGCCTCGGTGCGATCGGCGTAATGGTGGCCAACGCGGCGCACGCGCTGGGAATGAACGTGATCGGCTACGACCCGTACATATCGGTGGAATCCGCGTGGGGGCTTTCGCGCGGCGTAGGCCACGCCTATAAGATCGACGAGCTGCTTTCAAAATCAGATTATATCTCCATCCACATACCGCTGATGGACGAGACTAAGAACTTCCTTGGCGCGAAAGAAATCGGCAAGATGAAAAAAGGCGTGATACTGCTTAACTTTGCGCGCAACGGCCTTATCGGCTACGAGCCGCTTTACGAAGCGCTTAAATCAGGCCGTATCGCGCGCTATGTTACCGATTTCCCGAACGATACGCTGCTCTCGATAGAGAACGTGATCTGTATTCCGCACCTCGGCGCTTCCACGCCCGAGTCGGAGGAGAACTGCGCGACGATGGCGGCGATGCAGCTGCGCGATTATATCGAGACGGGCGACATCGTGAACTCCGTGAACCTGCCCGCGGCGCAGCTCCCGTTTACGGGGAAATTCCGCATCGCGGTGATTCACAAGAACGTATCGGGCATGGTGGGGCAGATCACCGCGCTGCTCGCGCAGTCGTGCGCGAACATCACCGATATGGTCAACAAGTCCAAGGGGGATATCGCCTACACGATCATCAACCTCGATGATAAAGCGCCCGCGCGCGTGGCGGATGCGATACGCGCCGTTGAGGGCGTGGTGCGCGTGCGCACGTTCGAGAAGTAAAGGAAACAAGCAAAAGCCGCGGTTTTATGCCGCGGCTTTTTAGGCCGCTGACAAACTACGTTTGCCAGCGGTTTTTATATGTGCATTACCCTTCTTTTTCATCGCCTTTCTCGAGGGCGGCCTCTTCGAAAGGCATGTTTTCGTAAGGAGTCCACAAGGGCTTTATAGAACATTAACGAAACACGAGGCTTTGTCAGAAGCCTGAGCGCGGTTTTATACCGCAGTTTTTGATGTTTGATTATGGTTGCTGCTTATTTTCCGTCTTGATCGGAGTTTGTGCCTTCCGTGATGCCGGGGGCGGTTGTCCAATCTTTCGAGGAATTCGGTGCATTTTTCTCATAGAAGTAGCCCCACTGGCAGGCATACATGGTAGGGTATGTGGAGAAAAATTTGAGGACGACCTGATCGGTTCCCCAGAAGCTTAAGTTGTAGTTCTGCCCGGATTCCATAATGACCCAGCAGTCCACCTGTACCGTGCCGGGAGTATCGGCATCATCCGGATTCAAGCAGTCGGGGTCGTCCCATATGAACTGAATGCCGTCCAATTTAATATCGGTGATCTTTCGTCCATCAGACAGCTTGGATTCAACAAAATCTCTGGCGGCCGTCGTGTAGATATTATCGGGGTCATCGTAGATGTTATGTGCATATTCGCTGGTAAAATCCCCCTCGGTAATGCTTTTTCCCGGATAAGTAGGTGTTTGATCATCAAAAATAAGCACATTGCCCGTAACCGCGTCAATGAGGCAGTAGCAATCGGAATCCCATTCCAGATCGGAATTCTGGATATGCCAAGTACCGTGAACGGAAGAATAAATACTGGCATTTTCATCTGTACGCACTTCTTCAAAGGTGGCGGTATACTTACTTTCATCCACGCTGATTTCAAAGATGTTATTTGCCATCCATATAAAAGCTTTTTTTGCGTCCTCCTCGGTTATAGAATCCGTTTTCACATCCGGCAGCTGACCCTTATAGCCGTATGGCGGGTTTTCATCCGCCTGATCTTCATAATAGAAGCCGCACTGGCATGCCTGCTTTGTCGGGTGGGACGAGAATCTGCATACGGATACTTCATCGATTCCCCAGTAGGTCAGTATATAGCACATTCCGGTTTCCATGTAGACGTGGCAATCTACCGAGACCGACCCGGTCGCGTCCGGATTTTGCCCCGCGTTTTCGTCGTCATATACAAATCCAATACCGTCTATTTCGATACTGTCGATATTCCGGCCTTGTGCCAGCTTGCCGGTGACCAGATCCCTCGTGGCCGTAATATAGATATTGTCGGAGTAGTCGCGGATACTGCCTCTGAGTCCGGTATCGAATTCGTTCTGGGTGATGCTGTCACCAGGGTATGTTCCCGAATAGAGCTCAAAATAAATGACGGTCCCTGTAACAGCGTCGACGCCGCAGCCGTATTCGGGTGTGGTAATTGTCCATGTATAGTGATTGATGCCCTCGATAGTCGGGTTGTTCTCGAAATTTACCGATAACGTGCTCTTGTCTACGCTGAATCCGAAAATTTCCGTTGCAGTCCGTGTATACGCATCCACCGCTTCTGCACCGGTTATGTATTCCGGCCCGGGGTCATCGTTGATCACCGCCTCGCCAGTGACAACGGGGCTGCCCGCCGCCGAATACATGCTCTGCTGGGATACCGCATCTTTTCCCTGCGCGCCCAGCGCGAGCTGCGTGGATACGATAAACAACCCCGCGCATACCGCCAGTATCGTTGCGGCGAACAGAAATACTCTTTTCCTGCTGTGTATTGTGCTTTTCATATAAAAGCCTCCTTTCCGGTTTCAGTATGGGACGAAGCTGTAATCAAACCATATCCAAAATATTACGAAGCTGTAAAAGTGATACGCGCCGTCGTTCCTTCCCCCGGTATGGAGTCAAAGCTTAACCGCGCGCCGTGCAGGCGGGCGATCTGCAAACATAGCGGGATACCCAGCCCGCTGCCGTCTCCGATTGCGCGGTGCGGGTGCAGTATGCGCGAAATGGCGTTTTGGCTCATTCCCTTGCCTGTATCCGATACCTCGATGACGTTATCGAACGAGCGCAGATAAACGGAGCTTCCCGGCTCACCGGCCTTGACGGCGTTGGATATCAAATTGCCCAGCAGGCTTTGCAGTAACGTTTTATCCCCCTTGACGAAGGGCGTTTCCACCGTATATTCCACGCACCCATAGGTCAGCTTCGCGTTTTCAAAAAGCGCCGCGACATCCACATTTTCGCGGTGTATCTCGCCTTCGCGCAGGTCAGCCATGATGAGCAGCTTTTCGCACACTTCGGAGAGGTGGGTGCTTTCGTCGATGACATACTGAATTGCGGTATAGCGGTCTTCCTCGGATACGGCGGCGGCTTTGAGGTATTCAGCATAGCCGCGTATCGACGTGAGCGGGGTACGAAGCTCGTGCGCGAGGTTATTGACCGGGCGGTAAATCTTTTTCAGCGTATAGTAAAGCGCAAGCGCAAAAAATGCGGAAGCAAAAAAGCATACGGCAAGCAGTATACGGGTTTGCTTTTCAAAAGAAGCGAAAAAAGCGGTAACGTTTTTTAAATAGGTAAACGAATATTGCTCACCTGCGCTGCCCAGCGTATCCTGAATCAATATATATTCCTCTTTGTCAACCGAGAGCACCGTGCATGTCCGCGTGTCTGCGCTTGCTGCGAATACGCCCGGATTGACGGGAAGGTTGCTGAACAGCAGCGAATCGTTTCTCATGAGAGAGAGCGTGATGCTTTTTCTTTTATAGTAAATTCCGTAATCAGCTGCTTTGGCGGTCAGAGATTGCGCTGTGCCATTATCATCAGTGAGGTGCTGTTGTAGCGAAAGCGAAAGAACGTATTCTTCCCGCAGCGCCGTTTCGCGCTCCGAGCCCAGCGCGGAGGAAAACGACGCGGCGGCGACGGCGAAAACAGAACCAAAGAAAAATACGCAGAAAAGTGCTAACGTGACTAAAAAGTTTTTCTCCCATACGCGCAACTCACTGCACCTCCAGACGGTAGCCCACCTTGTAGACTGTTTTGATGAAGCCTTCCCAGCCCAGCTTGCTGCGCAGCCGCTGCACATGTACATCCACCGTGCGCGTATCGCCGAAGTAATCGAACCCCCACGCAAGCTCCAAAAGTTTCTCGCGCGACATCGCGATGTTCTTGTTGACGATGAACGTTTCGAGCAGCGAAAACTCCTGCGGCGTCAGTTCCACCTCAGCGCCGCTTAAATACGCCTTGCGCCCCGCGATATCCACTTCCGCGCCGCCCAGAGCAAAGCTCTTGTCGTTCTTTTGCGTGCGGCGCAGCACCGCGTTCACACGTGCCAAAAGCTCCAGCGTCTCAAACGGCTTGACGATGTAATCGTCCGCGCCTTGGCTAAGCCCCTGCACGCGCTCAGAAAGCCCGCCGCGCGCGGTGAGTATGATGGCCGGAGAAGATATGCGCCGCAGCACCCCCATGCCGCTCATTTTGGGCAGCATCAAATCGAGCAGCACAAGGTCGAATGCGCCGTTTTCATACGCTTGAAGCGCCGCTTCCCCGCTGAATGCCTGAACGCAGGTATGCCCCACGAGCGTCAAATTACGCCGCAGCAGCTCGCTGATCGGCCTGTCGTCTTCCACGACCAGTATGTTTGCCATGTGAAACACCTCGCCCCATATTATAATACGAATGTTAGGAAGTTGTAAAAAAGAAAGCGCCGGGCGCTTTGCAGATGCGCGCCAAAAGGGTATAATGAACATCAGTAAATATAAGGAGAACGGCGAATGGTCATTATCGAAATGGATAACGGCAAAAAAATAGAGATACAGTTGGATGAGACGGCTGCACCCAATACCGTAGCGAACTTTAAAAGCCTCGCGGCAAAGGGCTTTTACGACGGGCTCATATTCCACCGCGTGATCGAAGGCTTTATGATACAGGGCGGATGCCCTTCCGGCACGGGTACGGACGGCCCCGGATATTCCATCAAAGGAGAATTTTCGTCCAATGGTGTGGATAATCCCTTAAAACACGAACGCGGCGTCGTTTCCATGGCGCGCTCGCAAAGCAAGGATTCCGCGGGCAGCCAGTTCTTTATCATGCACGCGGACGCTTCGCATCTCGACGGGCAGTACGCGGCGTTCGGCAAGGTGGTTTCCGGCATGGACGCCGTGGACGAGATTGCGGCCGTACAGACGGATTTCTCCGACCGACCCAAAACGCTGCAGCGCATAAAGCGCGTGACGCTGACGGAGGATGAAAAGGTGACGGAGCCGGAAAAGGTGAGCAAAAGCGGCGGCAGTTTTCGCGACGATTATTGAGAATCGTTACAGCAATACCGCGCGTAAACCACAGCATCGGGAGGGATACTAACCCCGAAGAGGTGATCAGTGTGTCAAGGAAGTATCGCGTGGTGAATCCGGGGCTGGTGCCGTTTCCGGTTGAGCTGCCCGATGTGAAGGGCAAAGCGGGCAAAGCAAAGGACATCAAGGACGATAACTCAAGGTTATCTATAAACCCGGTTTCAAAGAAGAAGTAGAATATTTCGCCACCTTAGGGGAGGGGCTCCCATGCGGTTCGTTGCCATCGATTTTGAAACGGCTAACAGCTTTGCCGGCAGCATCTGCGCGGCCGGGCTTGTGGTTATGAACGGCGCGGACGCTGAGGAGAGCCGGTTCTGGCTGGTCAGGCCGCACAGAGCCTGCCGCCATTTCGACCCCTTTAACGTATCCATACATGGTATCCGTGAAAGCGACGTATCGGGCGCACCGGAGTTTGACGTGCTGTACAGGCAAGAGATACTGCCGAGGATCGAGGGCTGCGTCGTCGCGGCGCACAACGCGGCGTTCGACATGTCCGCGCTGCGGCACGCGCTGGGGCTGTACAATATCGAGTACCCCGACATCCGCTACCTGTGCACGTATAAAGCCTCAGTGCGCACGTGGGAGGGCTTGGAGAACCACAAGTTGGATACCGTATCAAAGTTTTTGAGTTTTCGCTTCAAGCACCACGACGCGCTGGAGGACGCGCTGGCCTGCGCCAACATACTTTTAGAGGTGCAGCGCAAGCACCAAACGGACGACTTAGGCGCGCTGCTTCGCGCGCTTGGCATGCGGGCGGGCAGGCTGATGGCGGGCGGATACGAGCCGTGCAGCATCAGCAAGGCTTGCGCGAGGGCGGATAGAAGAAGGGGCTGACGGGGGGATACAGGGCATGTGCTATGTTTCGCGCAAACGCGCTCTCATAGAATGCGCCAGAGTACTTCCCGGTTTGCTGACAAAGTCTTATGACTGGACATATACAACAAAACCCTTGTAGACTCCACTTAGAAACATGCCTTTCGAAGATTAGCCTGCCAGTGTCAGACCAATCCCCCGAGAAAGGCAATAATAAAGATGGGTGACGCACATAAAAAACCGCTGGCAAACGAAGTTTGTCAGCGGCATGAGAAGTGCCGCTTCCCGCAGCACTTCATATGATCTATTTTAGACACCTAACATCACTTTGCCGGTTCGGGCAGCGGCTGAAAAGTTTTAAAACCCGAAGGACACATACCATTTGCCGTTCACTTTGACAAGCGGCAGCTCGGATTCTTCTTTTACATTCTCCCCATCGGCCTTATAAGATACCTCCACGGTAACCGTCGCGTTGTCGTCTTTAACTTCCTCTTCCACAACCTTAAAGCTTAAGCTGTCTGCGTCAATGCCTTCTTCGTCCATCATAGCAGAGATGTCGAAGAGATCGCTGAATTCCATATCCATGGCTTCGAGCTGCGTAGTAAGCATGTCAGCGGTTTCAGGGTCAAGGCATTCGATCATCGCGTCCGTATCGCCGTCCTTCAGGGCGTTGTAAAACTTAAGGGCCACAACGGAGGTTTCGCTGGCAGCGCAGCCGGTAAACGCCAATGCAACAATCAGTAAAACTAAACATAGAATTATCGCTCTTTTTTTCATCAAATAGGCTCCTTTTATTATTAATGTATCCATTATATATGCTGTTACACAAAATATCAAACATAAAACAACATTGGAAGATGCCGGTTTCGTAATATGGTTTCTTGTTCTTTACTTAATACTGAAAGCTTCTTCCAAACGCGCTGTTGTAGAACGCATCAACCAGCGTCTCATTGTATTCCTCGGAGAGCGATACCGGCTCCATCATCTGCAAGCCGCCGTCGTCAGGTATCAAATAAAGCACGCCCGCGATCTTTCCGTTAACGGAAAGCGAAAAGCCGATACCGGTATATTCCGTATCGGACAGGCATTGCGTGTATATTTGTGCCGCCTGATCAAAAAACTGCTCGCAGGCAGCTTTAACGTCGGTTTCCTCCAAAAGTATGACGATGCTGAGCGCCCCGTCCTCTTCGGTGATTTCCGCGTCCGCTATGGCGCCGACCTGCTCGCGCAGCGCCGCGAGCGGATCCATAGCCGGCGTGGGTGCGGGCGCGGGCCCGGTATCGCCGCCGCAGGCGCAAAGCAAAGCCGCAGACAAAACGAGTGCCGCGGCAAAAGTGAACGTCCTCATACGTTGAACTTGAACAGCGTAACGTCACCGTCTTTCATCACGTACTCCTTGCCCTCCTGCCTAACGAGGCCTTTGGCTTTGGCAGCCGCCATGTCCCCGCAGGCTTTCAGGTCGTCGAAAGCGACGATTTCGGCACGGATGAAGCCGCGCTCAAGGTCGGAATGGATTTTGCCCGCCGCGCCGGGCGCTTTTGTGCCGCGCGTGATCGTCCAGGCGCGCACTTCCTTTTCCCCCGCGGTCAAAAAGCTGATGAGATTGAGCAGCTTATAGCTTTTTTGTATCAGCTCACTAAGCCCGCTCTGCCCGATGCCAAGCTCAGCTATAAACAGCTCGCGCTCCTGCGCGTCCAAGGCGATAAGCTCCTGCTCGAGCTTCGCGCATACCGCCATCACGTCCGCGCTTTGCGTATCGGCGATCGCGCGGAGCGGTTTGACCAGCGGGGCATTTAAATTGCCGATATCGTCCTCGGATACGTTCGCGACATAGAGCATGGGCTTGTCGGTCAGCAAAAACAGATCGGATACGAGGCTGCGCTCCTCGTCGCTCAAATCCATCACGCGCGCGAACACGCCGCTCTCCAAATTGTCCTTTACTTTATTCAGCATATCGCATTCGATCTTGTATTTTTTATCGCCCGACTTGATCATCTTCTCGCTCTTTTGCAGCCGTTTTTCCACCGTTTCCATGTCGGCGAATATCAGTTCAAAGTTGATCGTCTCAGCGTCGCGCGCGCTGTCCACATTTCCCTCCACGTGCATCACGTCGCCGCTCTCAAAGCAGCGCACCACATGAACGATGGCGTCCACCTCGCGGATAAACGAAAGGAACTTGTTCCCGAGGCCCTCGCCGCGGCTCGAGCCTTTAACCAGCCCCGCGATATCGACGAACTCAATCACGGCGGGCGTGAACTTATGCGGGTGGTAAAGCGACGCCAAAAAATCCAGCCGCACGTCGGGCACCAAAACGGCGCCGATGTTGGGGTTCACCGTGCTGAACATGTAGTTTTCGCTGGCCGCGACGGAGCCTGTGAGCGCGTTGAACAGCGTTGTTTTGCCGATGTTGGGCAGGCCTACGATACCTAGTTTCATGGGTTTCCTCGCTTCATATTGGTCAAGTCATTATATCGCCGCGAATGCGTAAAATCAACAGCAGGTAAAAACCCCATAAATTCGCGGTTGTGTACGAAAGTGAAAAGGTGTAAAATATCATAATATATTATTTAAATAAAAGCCATTAACGGGCTTGATATACGGTTTGGAGGGGTTAGCTTGGCAAGGACGATCGCGGAAATCAACGAAAAGCTTAAAAGCGGAAAAGCGGTGGTGTTCACTGCCGAGGAGGCCGTGCAAATGGCCGCCGAGCAGGGCGTAAAAAAGTGCGCCGAGAAAATCGACGTCGTCACGGCGGCGACGTTTGGCGCGATGTGCTCGTCCGGGGCGGTACTCAACTTCGGCCATTCGGAGCCGCCCATCCGCATGAGCGAGATCACATTAAACGGTGTGGAAGCCTATGGCGGGCTCGCCGCGGTGGATACGTTCATCGGCGCGACGCAGCCGGGCAAAACGACGGGCATCGAGTACGGCGGCGCACACGTGATCGAGGACTTGATCGCGGGCAAAGAAATTTCGCTGCACGCGACGTCCAGCGGCACGGACTGCTATACGCGCACGGAGATCAGCACGAAGATAAAGCTCTCCGATATGAATCAGGCGTACCTGTTTAACCCGCGCAACGCGTACCAGAACTACTCCGCCGCGACCAACCTAGGTAAAAAGACCAAACGCACCTACATGGGCACGCTGCTGCCCGGCATGGGCAACGTGACCTACACCACGGCGGGAGAGCTTTCCCCGCTTTTGAAAGACCCGAAGCTGCGCACGATCGGCATCGGCACGCGCATCCTTTTGTGCGGCGGCGAGGGGTATGTGGTGTTTGAAGGCACGCAGGCGGTCAATAATATCAAACAGCTTGAAAACGGCGATATGCATTACGCGGGCTACACGCTCGCGCTGATCGGCGACATGAAGGGGATGAAGAGCGAATACATCAAGGCTGCGACGTTCGACGGCTACGGCGTCTCATTGTATGTGGGCATCGGCGTGCCGCTGCCCG
>CAYNFL010000045.1:10318-10645 GCA_964396465.1 uncultured Christensenellaceae bacterium | reverse complement strand
CCCAAATTGCGCAGACCATCGGGGTATCGCGCCCCAAGGTTTCGCGTATGCTTTCGCAGGCGCGTTCCCAAAACATCATCGAGTTTAGAATCAAAGATTTCCCGATGATGGCCGAGGAAATGGCCGGAAAGCTGAAAGCGCATCTTGGCCTGTCCAAAGTAGTCATCGTCCCTTCCGGCATTACGCCGGATCAATCCAAAACAAACGCGGGCAAAGAGGCGAGCGAGTACCTCAACAGCGTGCTCAAAGACGGCATGCGCATCGGCATATCGTGGGGCACCACGCTGCAGGCGATCATCCGGCAGTTTGAGCTGAAGAAACGCATCA
>CAYNFL010000045.1:9326-10308 GCA_964396465.1 uncultured Christensenellaceae bacterium | reverse complement strand
GCGATGTCCACGTGGTGCAGCTTGCGGGCGGCGTGCACACCACGCATCTCGACCTCGACAGCCAGGATCTGGTTCGGCTGCTTGCCACGAAGCTCAACGCCACATATGCCATCATGCACGCGCCGTTGATCGTTTCCAGCAGTACCGTGCGCAACCTGCTGATGGACGAGCCGGAAATTAAAAACCACTGTGAGCGCTTCAATCATCTCGATCTCGCGATGGTCGGCGTGGGGTCCATGCTGCCCGAGGAAGCCATACCTTACAAAGCGGGTTACATTACGCTGGAGCAGTCCCATATGCTCGTAGATACCGGATTTGCGACGGATATCTGCGGCAACCGCATCTTTCTGGACGGAACCGTTCGCCCCAATCTGCTTTCAGACCGGCAGATCAGCATATCTCTTGAGCAATTAAAAAGGATTCCTGCCGTCATCGCAATCGCGGTGGGGGCCGAAAAAGCAATACCCGCGATCGCGGGCGCAAAAGGCAAATTCTATCAGGTGCTGATCGTGGACGAAGTCGCCGCTTTGACCATCATGGGTATCGAGGGTTTATCCTGAAAAGCCTGTTTGCAGGATTTCTGATTTAAGGTTGCGGCCATGCCCATTTTTGCGAAACATATATTGTTACTCACTGGCGGTTAAACGGAAGTTTGCGCTTCCTTTTTCAGCCTGCGGACGCGGCGGCTTAATTCAAAACAAAGCGATACCGCCTCCCGAATGGCGGAAAGATTGACGCCCATCCTCTTTCGCACCCCCATATCATCCGATCCGCGGCGGCAGCAGAACGCCAGCGTTCTGTCCAAAAACGCGACGCACCCCATTTTACCCGCCGCGATGCCGAGCCAGCGGCCGGGTTTTGAGATGTACGGCGGAAACGGCAGCGCAACCTGAAGCGCCTCTTTTCGGAACGCCATGCAGCTGCAATAGAACCTGTTTCTAAAAAGGCTGCGTAGCAGCCCTGCGTGAAAACGATGACGCAG
>CAYNFL010000045.1:0-9316 GCA_964396465.1 uncultured Christensenellaceae bacterium | reverse complement strand
CGAGGAGATCATCCACGCGGTCGCCGTCCACGACCACCGCGTCGTGTATGGCAGCCATAACACCCGACTTTTCAAGCGCAGCAGCGCACGCTTTGCGCTTATCGGGATGCCACGTGTCGCTTTGCCCCGCCAGAAAAATATACTCGCCCGATGCCTGCCGAAGCGCCGCCTCCAAATTTTTTAGCGGACTGCGCTGCGGCGAGCCTGCAATCTTCACTCTGGTATCCGATGCAGCGCTTTCGCACAGACAAGGCGAATCCGCCACGACCAGCACCTCGTCAGCATCATCCAACTGCCCCAGTACCGATTCCAGCCGTCGGCCCAGCCCCTTATCCTCGCCGCTCACCGCCATGACGACCGTAATCTGCGCCATCTGCCGCCCGTCCTCGTGAATATCGATATGATCCGATTATTCACCGTTGCCGCAGCGTTTACACATTCTATACCGCTTAAGTTTTTGTTTGCGCCTTGCCCGCAAACGCCAGTATATCGCCCATGCGGCTGAGTATAAACCGCTGCGCTTCAGGCGGGTACAGCACCGCCATATACTGCCCCGATGGACTGTCGCGCATCTCGGTAAACAAGCCGAGTTCCACGCCCTTTTGCGCGACCTCCTTGCGGCCTTTACCATCGGCAGCCGCCTTCAGATACCCCTCCTGCGCCAGCCATCCCGTAACCGCCGTCACGGCCAGCTTTTTGCGTCCGGGCGCGGCTTCGGCAATTGCCCGGATCAATGCCGTCACGGTGACAGGCGCATCCGCCGCCTTGACGCGCGCAAGCTCCTCCTCTGTGATAGAAAACGCGGGAAGGTTTTCTCCGCGCACAGCCCTTTTACCGTACCCCTCGATCATCTCAGTAAGCACGCCTGCCACATAGAAAAAGCAGCGCGAAAGGCGTACGTTGTTCAGCGCCGTGTCGCCCGGCAGCCCGGTATCCGTAATGGGGTCGATACCGTCGGCGAGCTTTGCCATATACTCCTTCGCCCTTTTTAGCTTGTCCAGTTCCGTCACCATACCCCGTACCCCCGAATTGTTTCAGGCATATTATAACACTTTATCGCAAGAGATTTAAACAAACGTTTGGTTGATATGCAGATGAAAATACGGCTTCCCGTCAAATGGTGAACAATCACCGACAATTTCCGGGCGCTTTACACCGTAGCCGCGTAGAGCAGCATCGGCAGGTTGTCGGTGTATATCGGTTCGAACTGCGATATGGGCAGCGGGTTCTTCCCCTGCCCCACCTCGATGGTGTAGCCCGGCCTGCGGTAATCCTGTATATACCAGTCCTTGTAGCCCGCATAGGAAGCAATGCCTTCGGGCGCGGCGAGCTCATAGCCGCTCAGCGCGGACAGGCGCTGCCCGATCGTTTCGGCCTCGGGCGGCGCGAGGTTCTCGAAATCCCAGAATATCACCTCGCCTTGGCTGTGGTAAGCCATCACGAGCCGCGGGTTGAGGCTGCGCGTAAAATCGGCCATCGCGCGGCTTTCCGGTTCGGATTCGGGGTAAGGCCCCGAGTAGCGCGTCGGCCCCGGCCCTGTGATGCCCAGCGCTTCTTCGGCCTGCTTGGACTGCTGCCATGCCGCGTTGTAGTTGTGGTTTAGATCGACGCCCTTGATGTTGGCCTCCCAATCCTCAGAGAAATCCATGCTGCCCTTGTTCCAGCGGATCAGGTCGGCGGAATACGGATTGCCCGGCTGCAAGCCGTCGATCACGAGATCGACGCCGTCCGGGTTCACCATCGGCACAAGGTATATGCTCACGTCGTTCCACATCTGCGCGGGGCTAAAGCCATTGATGCGCTGCCCCAGCGCGTAGGCTTTGGCGTAATCCTCGGCGAACTTCATGAGCACGGGCGACGTAATCCATTCGAGCGCGTGGTGCGCGGCGTTGTAGATTACCGCCCTTGAGCCCGTGCCGAGGCGCAAATAGTACAGGTTCTTGCCCAGCACGCTTTGGCCGATGGTTCCGGTTTCGATGAACGGGTAGCGCGCAGCAAGCCCTTGCACGTCGCGCTGCAGCACCGCGTAAGTGTAGCCGATATCCGTATCCACTACATCGAAGCCGTACGGCACGGTGATGCGCTGCCCGATAACAAGGCGCCGCACATTTACGCCAGGGTTCGCGGCTGTAAGCAGCGGCAGGCTCGTGCCATACTTTCGCGAAATGGCGTAGAGCGTATCGCCCGGCTGTACATAATAGGTGTCGTACCCCAGCAGGAAGGGCTGCAGCGCGCGCCACGTGTTGGCGCCTATGACGCCGTCCGGCACGAGGCCGTTTCTGCGCTGAAACTGCGCGACTGCCGTCTGCGTGCGCGGCCCGTAGTATCCGTCCGGCGTGCCCGTATCAAGCCCCAGCTTATTCAGCAGCGCCTGCACTTCCATCACATCCGAGCCGGTTGTCCCCCGCCGCAATACCCGCATCGCTGTATCCCCCTTATACGAATCGCTACGATTATGGTATTCGGCGCGGGGCGGTTTTGCTATCGTCATTATGCTGTGCGGCACAAAAAAGAGGCATTTCAGCCTTCCAACCTGCACAGCCCTTTTTATTTAAAGATATAAAACGCCCATAGAAACGCGAAATTACAGCTGCTTATAATATGCTTCGCCTTTGGTTCAGCATGACATCAAGGGGGCATCATTAATGAAGACTTTTCAGCCTTGTGAAAAGTATTGGACGAACCCTTCTGCTAACCCGTCCACGATTTTCTGCTGGTACGCCTCGGTGACGAGCAGCCTTTCTTCCGCCTCGTTGCTCATGTACCCCATTTCGATGTTGCACGCTGGCACCTGCGACCAGCCAAAGCCCGTCTGGTCGCCGCGCACGTCCAGCCCTTTACTGCTCTTAGCGTCCGCAGCTTGAAGCGTGCTATAAAGCAAGGCTTCCGCAAGCGCGACGCTGCGCGCCACAACAGAAGGGTCGTCCGTATCGAGCCCGCCCTCGGGCGGCACGAGTATGAACATGCCGTGATCCTCATGGTTCGGGCTGTTATTCGCGTGGATGCGCAGCCAGCAGTCCACACCCGCTTCGTTCATCATCAGCGCGCGCTGTGAATTGGGAATGTTGACGTCGTGCGTTTCGCGCGTCATTACCACGCGCGCGCCCAGCGCTTCGAGCGCGGATTTTAGTTTCAGCGCCACCTGCAGGTTGACGGCGTATTCCGGCACGCCGGTGAACTGCCCTTCCGCGCCGCGTGAAACCTTGTCCTTGAGGGCATTGCTGCCCGGTGCGATGGGCTCCTTTTCGCTGTTGGGTACGCGCTGATGCCCGGGGTCCAGCCCGATCACGCGGCCCTTCAGCGGTTGCGCTTCAGCGGCCTTTACCTGCTGCGCGGCCTGCCAGCGCGATTTCAGCGCCTGCGCCGTTTCCGCGTCCGCGACGCCTGTCTCCTTAAGCCCCGCGTAAAGCTGGAAATTGCGCACCGCGGCTTGCGCCTGCACGCCGTATATGCCGTCCGCCGTGCCCGGGTCGAAGCCCAGTTCAAGCAGCATGGTTTGCAGCATTTTCACAATATCTCCGGTATCCCCGGGGCCGCATGCCGCTTCAAGCGGTGACGCGGGCGCGGACGTAAACGCGGGGGCCGCAGTTAGAACCGGAGTTGCCGTCGGAGCTGGCAGCGGTTTTACGGTCGGTGTCGGCTGCGCTTCGTTCGTCACCTGCGCGAGGCTTGCCGAAGCTGCCGGGACTGCCGCGCTCGGTTCGGGGCGAAGCCAAAAAAACCACACAACGCCAAAGCATAGTGCGAGCGCAACGCCAAGCGCGGCGGCTTCCGTCCACCTTCCAATCCGTCGGCGATGTACAGTACCATATAGTTTCTCTCTTTGGTTCTTTTGCCGCATGTTTAACTCCCATGACCGCCCAATAATACCTGTAGTATACACGATTTTACGCACAAAATGAACGCTTCGGCAGGCTGTAACCTGACCGTACGAATACGCTAAAAAAGCACGCATCCGATAAAAAAATGTATCTGAAAATGAACAATTATTGATGCCGTGCGTTTATATTTGATGAAAGGGAGAAGAGTTTTGCAGACAGAGCACCAGCTGATGCGATCCTTCGCAAATGGCGACGATAATGCGATCGTCCTATTAATTGTACGCTATGAGGGCAAGCTCTATAACCTGTGCTTTAAGCTGGCAATGAACCGTCATGATGCGGATGACCTCTATCAGCAGACATGGCTGAAGGTGCTCCAAAAATCAAGGTCTTATACGCAAAAATCCTTTCAAAACTGGCTTTATACAGTGTGCCTGAACACTTACAGGGATTTATATCGAAAAAAACTTCGGCGCGGTAAGATTATCGCCCAAGACGCAGACGAGGTGCTTATGAAAAATTCATCCACGATCGATTCAGCGGAAAGCGAAGCGATGGCCAGTTGCAAACGGATAACGCTTACAGCGTGTATCGACGCGCTGCCCGAAAGGTTTCGTATACCAATACTGCTCCACTATTTTGAAGGTTTGGGTTACAGCGAAGTCGCGCGACTGCTCAGTATACCGATAGGCACTGTAAAATCGCGGTTGAATACTGCGAAAACAAGACTGCGGATGGAAATGGAGAATCGTCGGGATGTTTGATATTGAAGATGCGCTCAAAGCGCTGGGTAAAAAAAAACATCGCCCCGACGAAACGCTGAGGCGGCGTACGGTGGAAAAGCTTCTCGTGTCGCGGGGTGCAGTGCGAAGGAGCCATACACTGCGCTGGGTAACCGCATCCGCTGCAGCCGTCCTGCTTACCGTTGTGCTGCTGTTTGCCGTGCCTCCTGTCACAAGCGAGGCCTGTTATTTCACGATCGACATCAATCCGAGTATCGGCGTCAAAACGGATGCGGAGGGCATCATATTATCCGTAAACGCGCAGAACAGCGACGCGGAGGCGCTTCTTGAAAACCTGAATCTTATCGGCATGCCATTTATCGACGCGCTGCGCAGCGTTGTGGCAACAGCGGAAGAACAAGGGTACCTTAAAGATAACGGGCATGTACTTGTCGCGCATTTCGGCACAGCAGCGCAGGTATCGGAGGAGCAGGTGGAAACCGCCGTAAGCGAATCAACGCACAAGAACGTAAACGTACTGCTGCTGCAGGGTGAAGAAAGTACGTATCAGTATTCCGGCAAAACACACCAAAGCGCGGGTATATCGCTTCTCCTTAAAAACGCGCAGCGCTTGGGCATAACGGGTACTGATATCGATACGCTCATCAAAGCTGTCAAAAAAAACGTTGACGGCAAACATAATGGCAAAACGGGAAATGGGGATGAGACAACTCCCGTTCCTGCCGCAGAACAAGAGCAGTTAAACGGCAAGGGCAACGATTCATCCAAACCGGCGAAAACAGATAACACCAGCAACAGCGAAAAAAACGGCAGGGGCGATAACCGCAATAACGATGATCATGGAAGTAAAAACGAAAACAACGGGAACAGCGGGAATAACGGGAATAACGGGTACGAAGATAACGAAAATGAAGAGAACGGTAACGGCAATGCGCAAAGCGATGACGGCAGCCATTCCAACAAAGATAATCACGGCAAGGACGGCAAAGGCTGATCCAAAATTAAGCCTTAATCAGAAATTATAAGGAGGAGAATTATGAAACACCATACCACGGCGAGGGCTCTTATTACCACATTCATTACGCTGCTTTTGTTTGCCTCTTTCGCTTTGGCGGGCTGTTCAGCCGCCGACGAAACAATATTAAATGACACGATAGCGGCAAGCCTGCCTGCGGAATCCACAGCAGCGGCGGCGCAGCCGACAGCGTTGGAAACCAGCAGCGCCAATGACGTCAGTTATATATCGATCGACATCAATCCGAGTATCGAACTCACGGTCAAATATGGCGTCGTGCTGGATGCCGCCGCTTACAACGACGATGGCGCGGAGATACTGCTGAACGTTGACGTACTCGGGATGACGCCCGATGCCGCGACCGCCGCATTGATCGGAGAGTTTGCCGCCGAAGGGTATGTCTCGCCGGAAAGTTCGGACGCCGCAATTGTGATCACAGTATATGGAGACGACGAGGAAATGCTGCTGGAAAGATTGCAGACAACGGCGACTGACAGCCTGACGGATCTTGGTATCACCTGCGATGTCGTCACCTCATCGGTTCAGCCGCAAATCGCGCAGGCCGCCAAATCGGCCGGCATCACACCGGGCAAATACCTGCTTGTCAAGTATCTTGCTGAGAGGGACGGTATCACGATAGAAGAAGCCCGGGATATCTACGGGGATATGAAGATGAAGGAATTGCTCAACATGATACCGGATGTAAAAAAAGTATACGGTGACTTAGCGCATATCAATCTGCCTGACATTACGGGCAACCTGACGCCTGAGCAGCTCGATATATTGGAACAGGCAAGGTTGGCCTACGAAACCGCCATGAAAGCAGCGGTCAAGGCCTATAATCAAGCGAAGGAAGACGCTCGGATAGCCTTTCAGACCGCACGCGAATCCGCTCACGGCGTGTATCAGCAGAATCATGACAAGCAGGTATGGCAGCAAGCCAAAACCGCGGCCAAGCAGGAGATGCAGCAGCGCTACCAGACAGCCAAACAGGCGTTCGTAGCTGCAAGAGAGCAATCCCGGAACGATTTTAATACGGCTGCCGCAGGGCTTGGCTTAACCGAAGAGCAGATTGAAGCCATGCTGGAATGGAGCTTTGAATGCAGTTGGGACAACTCGGAGGATTGGGCTCTTGAGGATGACGGTACGGATGCGACAGAGGCAGCGGATCACAGCGCAGATAATGGCAACGGCAAAGGCGAAGACAACGGTGCCGACAGCCATGGCAGCGGCAAGGGCAACGGCAAGGGCTATAACAAAAGCGAAGACACCGAAAACGAATAGCATTGCCTGAAAAAAGCGATAATTAACTGTACTTGCGGGGAGATGGAGCAAAGACGTCCGTATTAACGGGCGTTTTTGCTTTGCCGTTTGTTTAAACGCTCCTGAAATTAAACTTACGGATTTTACGTTCGGTGTGCTATAATAATACAAATCACTTATATAGGGGTAATTAAATGGAAGAATGCAGCGGCGTCACATACGCTTTGGGGTTTACCGCAGCGGGTTCCGCGTGCGGCATCCGTAAAAGCGGGGAAGCGGATCTCGCGGTATTAAGATGCGATACCGTCGCGACGGCGGCGGGAATATTCACGCGCAACATCGTCAAGGGGCACTCGCTTTTGCTTGCGAAAAAAAACGTGAGCAACGGGCGCGCGCAACTCGTCGTGATCAACGCGGGCAACGCCAACGCGTGCCTCGCGCGTCGCGGCGAAGAGGACGCGCTTAAATTCGCGCTGCTCGCGGCACAGCGCTTTGATTGCGCGCCGGAGGATGTGCTGACCGGCTCGACAGGCGTGATCGGCGTTCCGCTGCCGATAAAGAAAATAGAGGCGGGCTTAAGCTCCGCCAACCTCTCGCGCGACGGCGGCGAAGCGGCTGCGCGTGCGATCATGACGACCGACACTTACCCCAAGCAAGCGCAGGAATGCTTTTATGTTGACGGCCTTGAGGTGCGCATCGGCGGCATGGCCAAGGGCTCGGGCATGATCCATCCCAACATGGCTACGATGATATCGGTGATCACCACCGACGCCGCGATATCGCGCATGGCGCTTAAAAAAGCGCTTAAAACCGCATCGAAAGTTTCATTTAACCGCATATCGGTAGACGGCGATACGAGTGTGTGCGATAAGGTGCTCATACTCGCTTCCGGCAAGGCCGGCAACGCAAAGATCGAAAAGGATACGCGCGCGTATACGCTGTTCCTCGCGGCGCTTACCAAGGTGTGCACGCAGCTCTCCATCATGCTCGCCGCCGACGGAGAAGGCGCGACGAAGCTGCTCACGATACGCGTAACAGGCATGCGCACCGAAAAGGACGCGCACCGCGTCGCGAGCGCTATCGCGAGATCGCCGCTGTGCAAGACCGCGGCGTTCGGCAACGACGCGAACTGGGGGCGGCTTTTGACCGCAGCCGGGTATTCGGGCGCGCGCTTTACCCCGGAGAAGGCCGACATCTGGATCGGCAATGTGCAGGTATGCAAAAACGGCGGCGGCCTGCCGTTTGACGAAAACGCGGCGCTATTGGCACTGAGGCAGAAAGAAGTCACCTATACGCTAGACTTTAACGAAGGCGACGGCTGCGATACGATGTGGACGTGCGACCTCTCGCTCGATTACGTGTCGATCAACGCGAACTACCGCACATGACGCGGCGCGGGCCATAAGGCGGTGATGCTGTGAAGATCGACAGGCTGGTCGCCATACTCGTGATGCTGCTGCGCAAGGAGCGCGTGCAGGCAAGGCAGCTCGCTGAAAGGTTCGGCGTCTCCGTGCGCACCATACTGCGCGATGTGGACGCGCTCAATATGGCGGGCATCCCCATTGTGACGTATCAGGGCGCAGGCGGCGGTATCGGCCTCGCGGAAGGCTTTCGTCTGGATAAAAGCGTGCTGACCGGCGACGATATGGCCGCCGTCATCGCCGCGCTCAAAGGCTTTGACGCCGCGACTGACGGCAGCAGCCACGATGTTTTGATGGAGAAGCTTAAAAACGCGCTTCCCGACGCGCATCTTGCAATGCTCAATACGAAACTAAAACAGCTTGTGATCGACCTCTCCCCTTGGTATAACGACACCGCCGCCAAAGAAAAACTCGCAATTATCCGCTTTGCAATTGAACGTACGCAAATACTGGAGCTCGCTTATGCCGATTCGGAAGGCAATAAGACGAGCCGCCTGGTGGAACCGTATTCGCTGATGCTCAAGAGCAGCAGCTGGTATCTGCTCGCATGGTGCGCGCTGCGCGGCGAATTCCGGTATTTCAAGGTTTCAAGGATTCGCAGCATTCATGAGACCGGCGAGCGCTTTTCGCCCAGAGAATTGCCGCCCGAGCAGCCCGTCTTGGAACCGAAGGAAAACATGATCCCGCTCGAATTGAGATTCAGCCCGCAGATGGAAAGCATCGCTGCCGACTGGTTCGGAGCCAAAGCGCAGGTATGCGGCGACGGCAGCATAATCGTGCACGCAGAATACCTCGAGGGCAACTGGCTCTACGGGTTCCTATTAAGCTTCGGAGCCGAGGTTGAGGTATTAAGCCCTTCGCACATCCGCCCCATACTCGCGGAAATCGCCGAAAAAATCGTACAAAAATATTCAAACAAACATGACATATAGGTGTCATATCTCCTGTGTTATCCTATCAAAAAACACAGGAGGCAAATATGATCGAACAGTTTGAAATTGCTGAAAAGCAAGAACAGCCGGTGCTGTTTATCCGCACCATCACCGCCGCAGC
>CAYNFL010000044.1:0-10676 GCA_964396465.1 uncultured Christensenellaceae bacterium | reverse complement strand
CGTTCTCTTGTAACTCGATGGTTCGTAAATCATAATGCCCTTTGCGCCAGCATTTGTACCGGCACGGGGCAGTGAAAAGAAATTTACATGATGCTCAGGAGGACTGAAGATGTCTCGACAATATATTACTTTAAATGCGCTGCCGATCGGTAAAAAGGCAAGGGTAAAAAAACTGGCTTTAAGCGGCATGACGCGCAGAAGAATGCTCGACCTGGGGTTGATTATAGATACCGTGGTGGAAGCGCTGCTGAAAAGCCCGGCCGGCGACCCGGTCGCGTATGATATCCGCGGCGCCGTCATCGCGTTGCGCAGCGAGGATGCGGGTAAAATTATTGTGGATCAACTGACAGAGGAATTGTGATGGGGCTGACCAATCAATCGACCGGCTTTCGCGCGGCGGAAAGTGCGCTCAACATCGAACACGTAGCGCCTGATGAAATGATTGTCGCTCTTGCCGGCAATCCAAACGTCGGCAAAAGCACGGTCTTTAACAGCCTCACCGGGCTTAAACAGCATACGGGCAACTGGCCCGGCAAGACGGTCGTAAGCGCGCAGGGCAGATGCCTGCACAAAAACGCCCGTTTCATATTGATCGATCTTCCGGGTACATACTCGCTGATGGCTAATTCCGCCGAAGAAGAGGTCGCCAGAGACTTCATCTGCTTCGCAGGCCCCAACGCTACAGTGGTCGTAACCGATGCGACATGCCTCGAACGCAATTTAAACCTCGTATTGCAAACACTCGAAATTACCGGCAAAGTTGTCGTATGCGTGAACCTTATTGATGAAGCCAAGCGAAAAAAAATACGAATCGATCTAAAATCGCTGTCAAAGCAGCTGGGAGTGCCGGTGATCGGTACCAATGCAAGAAAGAACCGGGGGCTCAGCGATCTGATGGACGCGGTTTGCAATGTTTCCCGTCAACCGCAGGCGGCGCCGCTTAAAATCATCTATGATGACACCATTGAAAAAGCGGTTAGAATCATCGAACCCGCGCTTATGCGCGCGCTTAAAGATAAGCTCAACAGCCGGTGGGCCGCCTTGAAGCTGCTGGACGGGGATAAAACGCTGCTCGAAGGAGTCAAAAATTATGTCGGCTTCGATCTGACAGAGGATGCGGATATCGCGCAAAAGCTATCGGAAGCAAAAGAAATACTGACAGAAGCCGGAATCACTCCGGATACATTGCGCGACCGTATCGTATCAAACATTGTAAAGCGTGCGGAGCATATATGTAAAAAGTCCGTCAAATTTGAGAATGATCAATACAATCAAACCGACCGCAAAATCGATAAAGTACTCACATCAAAAATTTTCGGCCTGCCCATCATGCTTTTGCTGCTGGGCTTCATATTCTGGCTGACGATTACGGGTGCGAATTATCCGTCACAGCTGATATCAAGCGGCCTTTTTTGGATCGAGGATCAACTGACCTCGTTCTTTACCGCGCTGGGCACTCCCGCGTGGGTTCACGGTATACTCGTACTGGGTATATACCGGACATTGGCTTGGGTCATATCCGTGATGCTGCCGCCCATGGCAATATTCTTCCCATTATTTACGCTGCTTGAAGACTTGGGCTACCTGCCAAGAGTCGCTTTCAATATGGATAAGTTTTTCAAGCGCGCGTGCGCCTGCGGAAAGCAGGCGCTCACGATGTGCATGGGGTTCGGCTGCAACGCGGCGGGCGTTGCGGGCTGCCGCATCATCGAATCCCCGCGCGAGCGGCTGATCGCTACAATCACCAATAACTTCGTACCCTGTAACGGCCGTTTCCCCACGTTGATCGCGATTATCACCATGTTCTTTGCCGCAAGCGCCGCCGATGCTTTTCAATCGGTCATCTCCGCGCTGATGCTGGTCGCGGTCATACTGTTTGGAATACTGATGACACTATTGATTTCCAGAATGCTTTCCAAAACGATATTGAAAGGGGCTCCTTCTTCGTTCACGCTGGAGCTTCCACCCTACCGAAGGCCTCAATTCGGAAAAATCATCGTGCGCTCAATACTCGACAGAACGCTGTTTGTGCTGGGGCGCGCGGCCGCGGTGGCCGCTCCGGCGGGTGCAATCATTTGGCTGCTGGCCAATATCAACGCAGGCGGCATCAGCCTGCTCGCGCACTGCGCGGATTTTTTGGATCCGTTTGCCAGGGTAATCGGCCTTGACGGCATCATACTGATGGCGTTCATACTCGGTTTTCCCGCCAATGAGATCGTCGTGCCCATCATCATTATGAGCTATATGGCTACCGGAAATATACTGGAGCTGGACTCTTTGAGTCAATTGCATACGCTATTGGTATCGCACGGGTGGACGTGGCTGACCGCCGTTTGCATGATGCTTTTTTCGCTGATGCATTGGCCGTGCGGCACCACCTGCTGGACGATCAAAAAAGAAACGCGCAGCTGGAAATGGACGGCCGTCTCCTTCCTCGTACCTACCGTAACCGGCATGGCGGTGTGCTTTATCGTCGCCAGTGTCGCCCGGTATTTTGGGCTTGCCTAACCCAAACTTTGTCGAATATTTACGCTTACTGTTTGTATTGGTATGATATAAAACAAAACTAAAACAGGAGATCGCGTCATGCAAAAAGCAGGGAAAGAAAGCAAAGGCTGGGGCAGGGCAAGTACTAATTCATCTGCCCGTTATGAAGGCCGGCGGTTTAAAAGCAGTATCGGGCTTGTGCTTTTCCAGTTGGCGGGCTTTTTTCTGATATTCGGATTTTTAGGCTATATACTCTACTTTGTCCTCATCGATAAGCAGGGCAACCCGTTCCAAAGCTATGTAATTGCCTTCGGGCTGGTGATGGCGGCTCTTCTCGTATTGCCAAAGAAGGTCATCTTAATCGTCGTTACGGATAAGGAAATCGTGTTTTTGAGGTTCGGCAAAGCATATCTCGTTTTTCCCGTAACGGATTATATATTCGGTTCTTTCATACTCAGGCGCTCAATCAATAGCCTGCCGTTTTTCACAAGCCGCTATTTAAGAGTGATCTCCGGGCAGCAGTTTCGCGATTACCCGTGTCATAACTTCTCCAAAAAAACACACGCCGCATTGATTGCCGCGGTAACCGGCCTGCAACAGAAAGCGCAGCAAACTTCCAATCCGGCTTTCAGCCCCGATCAAAAAGCGGATACGGTATGCGCGCCGTCAATTAAAAGCAACTGCAGCGCAATGGCCTTTCCATCCCCTTATGAGGCCATTCTCCCCGCGATGCAAAAAAGAGCGCGCCAGTTCATCGTATCGATGCTGGTAATATCTCTGGCGCTGTTCGTATTATACTATTTTACTGTATTTCGCCCCGCAAACTTGGACAACGCCAGCATGCTGATACTGACGGGCTTGCTGCTTTTAGTTTGTTTCGTGCTGATTCCCGGGATGTGGCAGCGGCGCAATGTGTCGGCTTATGAGAAGAAAACGCCTTCGGTATGATCTTTCTTTTCATCGCCTTTATCTCCTGTTCTGGTTTGACTTCATGAACTGATTATAATATGATAATGGCGTCAATTCGGTAGCCATGGCTACAAAAAGCGGAGAAGCGGATGAACGAGGACATTATCAAATACCTTAAAAGCGTTGAGGTGTTTTCCGGCATCGATATAGGCGGCTTAAAAGCCGTAATGGCTTGTTTTTCTCCCTCGGTCAAAAGATACAGCAAAGGCGAGATCGCCGCGATCGCGGGAGATCCGCTTAATTCGATCGGCGTCGTGCTCGACGGTGAGATGGAAATCACGCGCGAAAACGCGGCCGGAGACAAGTCCATCATCGCGTTCGTATTGAAAGGCAAAACCTTCGGCGAGGTCGCCGCGTTCTCCGGGCAAAGGCAATGGCCTTCCACCGTGACGGCGCGCAAAGACAGCCTGCTGCTCTTCCTGCCGCCGGACCGGTTTACGGGGCACTGCCAAAGCGCCTGCGCCTTTCATAAAACGCTGATACAGAACATGCTCAAAATCATATCCGATAAGGCGGTTCAATTAAACCGTAAGGTGATGTACCTTGAAATCAAGGGCATGCGCGCCAAGCTGTGCACGTATCTGCTGGAACAGCAAAAAATATATCAAAGCAGCGCGTTTATACTGCCCATGAACAAAAACGAGCTTGCCGATTTTTTGAACGTGTCGCGCCCGTCGATGTCGCGCGAACTGGGCCGGCTGCGCGACGAGGGCGTGCTGGATTTTTACCTTTCCAGCATCCGTATTTTGGACGAGAAGGCGCTGCGGGAAATGGCGGCGGAGTAAATTTAGTATCAAGCGATGGTTTGTAATTTCCGACATAAATATCGCATGCGATTTTTGAATACACGCATATCATCAGGGATAATATATATTAGCAAAGTGACAAGCGAAGGTGTCCGATTTTTCTGTTTAACGCTGGTTTTTGAATGGTACGCGGTATCCGTTAAAACTCTAAATGAATATAATGGATTGGATCAGGATAACCTATATCCGATAATGAATCGCGGGAGTGAATAAACACGTGAATGCGATGCGATACAGGAAAAGGCCGGTTGTGGTGAAAGCCTACCGGACAAGCAAAGAGATGATTATCCATACGCTCGAAGGGGATATGAAAGCCGATGCGGGCGATTATATCATCACGGGAGTTGAAGGGGAGCAGTACCCCTGCAAGCCGGATATATTTAAAAAGACCTATGAACCCGTAGACGGTAGCTGACCCTTTGGGGGGCTCGTTGCCGCCCAAGTACTCGTTTCCTTCATCATGTACTTTTCGCACAGCTCAACAAGCAATTTTAGCGGTTCCGGGCTGTTTTTAAACTCTCCGCAGCCGGTAAAAAACCTATGAAGCGCGCTTTTTAAAAGCTCGCACTGAGTGCGGTACTGTATCCACATCTCCCGGAACCTGCAAAAAGCGTTAATTGATGAAACAGCTGTGACGCCCCAACCAAAAGCGGTGACGGCAAGCTTGTATATGAGTATATCCATATCCAAGGTTAGCGTGATGAAGGGGATAAGCGCGCTTGCAGCGATGGAAAATACCAAAACCATCGTAGCGCAGCACTTGTTGCGCTTGCTCTTTTGATCATACCAATTCAGCTGGCACAGCAGCCGGTTTTCAATATAATGCTTTTCAACGCTGCCCTTCGTTCCCGAAAGGTACGCGGCAAATTCATCACCGGGCCTCTTTACAGTCTTGCGAATTTCATGCATTGGTTTTTTTCTGTCCGCCCGCGACGAAACGTGCGGCATATGCCTCCAAAATATATTGATTGGGATCCGTGTTAAAAACGTCCCAGCGTATGAGCGCGCAACTGCGGCGGCGATTATAAGCGGCGCTGAATTCGCGAACCACTGTTTTATCGTTTATTTGTGCCTCACCGCCATGAAAGACGCAGTTGTATGCGGCGGGAAGCACGATGCCCAGTATGAATCCGGGTAAGCCGTCGCCGCAGGGCAGCATGGATGCTTGAAGTTCGCGTTTGATGTATTTCTGCTTCTCCCAGCCCAGGGTTTCGGCGCTGTGTGCGCCGATTAGAAACAGCGTGACCGGTATATCCTTAAGGGTGCTGTCGCGCAGCTTTTGAGCGATGCGCTCGTCGTCGTAGTCGGCGGAACCGTCAAAAGAATTGCTTGCCGTACAAACGCCCATAAGGGCAATCTCTTCCCTAAAATAAAAGTCAGCCGATTTATATGAGACGTAACACTTCGGAGCCATAATCTCTCCTCAGTCGATTATTCTATATATACAAATATATTCCCATAAGTTTCTCATTATTATCACGGAAATGAAATCGTACGCTGTGTGATTGCGCAGATTCTGATTTGCTCATCAAAAAAGGATACCATATTAATACGGTATCCCATACAATGCTTTGAGTCTACGCCCTTTTCAAAACAAGCTTTACCCCGGAGAACACGATGAACGCGGCGAGGTTAACCACCACGATGCCAGAGCCCACCGGCACCGACCATACAAACGATATGAATATGCCGATGAAAAAGCAAACGACCGATATGATTGCCGAGGAAATAACCACGCTGCGAAAGCTCTTGAATACGCGCATGGAGGTAAGCGCCGGGAATATGATGAGGCTCGATATCAGCATCGCGCCCATCATACGCATGCCCACGACGATGGTCAGCGCGGTGAGCAGCGCAATGAGCATGTTGTAGCGCGAAGCTTTTATGCCCGTCGCGCGCGCAAAGTTTTCGTCAAACGTCACGGCGAATATCTTGTTGTAAAACAGCAAAAACAGCGTGAGCACCGCCGCCGAAACCCCGACGCTTAAATAGACGTCGCTGTTGCTCATCGCGAGTATGCTGCCGAACATGTAGTTGTACACGTCCACGTTCATACCCGTTGTCATCGAAACCACGATGATGCCGATCGCGATGGCGCTGCTCGATATGAGCGCGATGGCCGCGTCGCCCTTGATCACGCTGCGCTCGCCCAGCCGCAGCAGTAAAAACGCCGCGAGAGTCACCACGGGAAGTGATACCTCCAGCGGAGCAAAGCCCAAAGCCAATGATACCGACAGTGCACCGAAACCCACGTGCGAAAGCCCGTCGCCGATCATCGAGTAACGCTTTAACACGAGGCTCACGCCGAGCAGCGCCGCGCACAGCGCGACGAGCGTGCCGACGATGAGCGCGCGTACGATAAACGTATAGGAAAACAGCTCTCCCAGCATTTCAAACATGCGTATGCACCCCCATCATCCTGCGGCAGATATCGGTTTTCAGATAATCCTCTCGGCTGCCGAAAAACGCGCTCTTGGTGTCCATGTGCAGTATCTTGGTGCCGCACTGCACCACGCTGTGGACATCATGAGATACCATGATCACCGTGATGCCGTCGCGCGCATTCATGCGATCAATCAGCTCATAAAACTCCGCCGTGATCACCGGGTCTAACCCTGATACCGGCTCGTCAAGCAGCAGCACTTTATCGGCGGCACACAGCGCGCGCGCCAAAAGCACGCGCTGCTGCTGGCCTCCCGAAAACTCCCGATAGCATTTTTTATGCGATCCGCTGATCTCGAGCCTGTCCATACATTCGAGGGCGCGCTGCTTCTCCGCCCACGAGTAGAACGGCAGCGCGCCGCGGCGGTTCAAACAGCCCGACAGCACGACTTCCAGCACGCTCGCCGGAAAGTCCTTTTGCACGATCGTCTGCTGAGGCATATACCCTACTTCTTTTTGCTTAAGGCCGAAGAACCGCACAGCGCCTGCCGATGGCTTAATCAGCCCCAATATCACCTTCATGAGCGTACTCTTGCCGCTGCCGTTTTCCCCCACGATGGAAAGGTAGTCGCCTGCTTCCAGCGCAAAGCTCACATCGTCCACCGCGGTTTTTCCGTCATACTTGACCGTTACATTCTCACAGGAAATCAGTGTCATTCATTACCCCAATCCTTTTTCCAAATTCACAACGTTTTGCCGCATCAGCGTAAGGTATGTCGCTCCCGCCTCAAAATCCTCTTTGGATACGCTATGGCATGAGTGCAACAGCAGCATCTGCGCGCCCGTCTGCTCGCACACAGCCGTCGCCACCTGCCGGTTGCTGAGTTCGATGTAATAAACACAGCCGATATCGTTCTCTTTCACCTGATCGATCAGGTACGACAGCGTGCCTGCCGATACCTCCGTCTCGCTGCTGCAGCCGCTGAACGCCGCGCTGTAGTAAAGGCCGAACTCTTCCGCGAGATAACGGAACGGGAACCGGTCCGCAACAACGATCAGCTTGTTCGAAGCGTTGTTCACAATAGCTTTTATCTGTTCGTCCACCTGCGTAATCTGCTCTGTATAGCTTTGCGCGTTTTGCGCGTAGGCATCGGCGTTTGCGCTGTCCGCTTTGCTCAGCGCATCCGTAATGGCGTCAATCATCAGTATCGCGTTTTTTGGCGACGTCCAGATGTGCTCGTCGTACTCCGCTCCTTCTTCGGATTCTCCGCCTTCTTCATCCTCCGCTTGCATGCCTTCCACCGTTTCTTCCTCCACCGGCGTTACGGTATTCATCAGCCTAAGTATCGTTTTATCGCCATTGTCCATCGATTCGAGTACGGTGTCCACCCATTTTTCGTTCTCTCCTCCGATATAGATGAACACATCGCAGTTTTGTATTTTGAGCATGTCCTCCGTCGTAGGGTCAAACGTATGCACCTCCGCACCCGGGTCGATGAGCATCGTTACGTCCGCAAGATCGCCCACTATGGCCCGCGCAAAATCGTACGGCGGAAATATCGTCGTCACGACGCTGAGCTTATTGCTGTCATTACTGCTCTGCCCGGTTTGAGCACAGCCTGTCACCGCTGCAGCGAGCAGAATCACCAGTAAATATATCAGTACTTTTTTCATTACGTGTTTTTTCCTTTCAAGAGCCGACATCCGCGCGCGGTTACGGTATGCTTTCATCATTTGGCTGCGGCACATTCATTGCATAAACCGTAAATCACCGTTTTGTATTTATCGATGCTGAACTGGTGATGCTCCAAAAGATGCGCCGTCATATCGTCCAAATACCCGCACTCAAGATGGATCATCTGTCCGCAATCGATGCAGACCAGATGGTAATGCGCAGCGTCGCTTTGCCCGCAATCCACGTATTGAAAGCACGCGCCCTGGCCTTGCGCTCCCGCATATTTTACGACGATGCCTTCCTTTTGCAGCTTGCTTAGGTTTCTGTAAACGGTGGTCTGCCCTATAGCCTCACCCTGTTCGCGTAAATAATCCCTGATATTGTCCGCCGTGGCATGCTGCAGCCGATGCTTTTTCAGGCACCCCAGTATCAAATCTCGCTGTTTTGTATGATACCCGATTTTTTCCGCCAACCTGTTCATCTCCAATTTGATAACGGTTTTCATTTTCAAATTAATATAACACACGGTGCCGCACAAATCAATGCTGCACTTAATAAAGAAATATTATTATAATCAAGAGTGAAAAGTCTGATCTCCCAATGCATTATTAAAGATTCCCCGGTTTTCCCCGATAATTATTTATGACAGATGATCTTCTGATGGATAAGGAGTCCATCAAAATTTTATTTGCAGAATTCGAGGAAGCATGCTGAGCATAAACGAGTGGCCCAGAGGTGCGGGCGACGAAAACAACAGCGCCGAAACAAAGGCAGCACAGCCCGCAACCAGCTGCGAGCCATACAAAAGCACATATATCGCAAGGCAGCCGGTATTCGACAGCGAGATGGGTATACGCGGCTATGAGCTTTTATATCATCAGGGTAGCGATCACTTCTGCGGGCAGATAAGCGGGTATCAAGCAACCACCGAATTAATCTATAACTCGTTTTTTATTTTCGGCTTGTACGATCTTACGGAGGGTACCAAAGCATTTATTAATTTCTCCAAAGAACTGCTCGAAACTAACATCCCCACCATGCTTCCTAAACAAAAAATCATCGTTAAAATACCCGAACGTAATACGGAGACGCAAATAACCGTCGATACCTGCAAACGCATCAAGGACATGGGGTATTCCCTTGCGCTGGGCGACTTCATATTTGACGAATACGACCTGTACCTCCTCGATCTTGTCGATATCGTCAATATCGACTATCCGTCCGTCAGTCTGGATACGCAATCCAAGCTGATTAAAAAATACGGCCATAAGATGAAGTTCCTCGCGGAAAATCTGGAAACCCGCGAGGACTACGACATCGCGATGAAGCTGGGGTACGATTATTTCCAGGGCAATTTCTTTCGCAGGCCTTCCATGTTCAAGTCACGCGAAGTCGCTTCGCTCAATTCAAACCTGTTCAGTATACTAAACGAGCTTAATAAAAATGAACCGAGCTTTTCTCACATCGCGGACATCATTGAAGGCGACCTTGGCCTGTCGTACAAACTTTTAAAGCTTGCGAATTCCGTTTACTTCAGCGCGCGTAAAGAGATCACGTCCATACAGCACGCTTTGTCGTTCATCGGGCTTAACGAGCTGTACCAATGGATATCGATCATGATGCTCAAAGAACAGACAGACGTGGAAAACGCTGCGCTGATCAAGCTCTCGCTGGTGAGGGCAAGATTTATGGAACTGCTCGCCAAAGAACTGCATCCGTATGACAACGCAACCGTATACTTCTTTACCGGCATGTTTTCCTTCATCGACGTGCTTTTAAACCAAAGCATGGAAAAGATTTTAAAAGGGCTGCCGCTTCCCGATAAAGTAAAACAGGCTTTGCTGGGCGAGGACAACAGCCTACGCCAACTGTTAAACTGCGTAATCGATTATGAAACGGCCAATGTCGTGAGATCGGAAAGCATTGTTTGCGCAATTGGCTCAAGCATATTCATGTCACTTTACATCGAAGCAATCAAGTGGGTCAACAGCTTAAACTACTGAGCGTTTCAGCGTATCACATTTTTTTCGGGACGCAGATAACCGCCAATGTCTATCATCACAGCACATAAAAGACCTGCAAGTATAGATCATAGTATAATCGTATTAAAGAAATACCCGTAATTCCCCGATAATATTGATTGACGGGCCATTTCAGCCTAAAAGAGTTTACAGCACCCACAGTATCATATTTACAGAATACGAGGTAGTATGCTGAGCGGAAATGAATGCTCCAAAGATGCGGGCGACGATAAAAATATCCCCGAAGCAGCCATAATGCACCCCGCAGCCAAATGCGAGACGTGCACAAATACGTATATCGCAAGGCAGCCGATATTCGACCGCGGCATGGGGATA
>CAYNFL010000043.1:0-10762 GCA_964396465.1 uncultured Christensenellaceae bacterium | reverse complement strand
GGTAGTCGCGGTCGATGAACAGCCGCTTCACCCACGCGTGCCCCACGCCGCCCGGGTTGCACGTTAAGTAGGTGCGCTTGGGGTACCGCTTCGTGCCGCGCACGCACGCGTCGATCCAGCCGAATTGCTGCTCGGAGAGCTGCGTGGCCTCATCCAAAAACACCACGTCGTATTCCTGCCCCTGATACTGCAGCACGTCGTTTTCGCTGTCACAGCACCCGAGGCGCAATCGCGAACCGTTTTGAAATTGAAAAGACCGGTCGCTTTCGGTGTACTTGGGGCGCAGTTCGTCCGGCAGCTCGCGGTACGCGCGAACCAGCCGGTACACATGGTTTTCTTTAAGCTCCACGAGCGTACGCCGTACGATCAGCATCGATATGCCGGGGTGCTCGAACGCGAGCAGCGTGGCCTTTAAGCGCACCGCGTGAGATTTTCCGCCGCCCTTTGCGCCGCCGTAGCCCACATAGCGCGTCGCCGCCTTTAAAAACTCCGCCTGTTTTTTCGTGGGCTTGCCAAAAGCCGCAGTCAGCATCTCTTCCAATTCCGTATTAAGCCCTCCCTGCCTTATACTTTTCCGGCAACAGCGTAAATAAAAAAGCGGCTCACCGCCGCTCGGTTTTACGGAAGAGAAAGCTTAAAAAGGTAGTTAAAAGGCAGCGCGCCGCTGCGGCTGCCTGTCATGTGTGTGCTTAGTCCGCAGCCTTTTTCAGCAGATACCCGCCGATTACGTAAAATACGGGCAGCACAAGGCTGACCACCGTCCATTGCGTTACGGCCATCGCCATGCTGATGATTGCCAGTATCACCGCAACGATGCCCGTTACCCAGAAAAAGCTTGAACGCCCGGGGTCGTCGCTGCTGCGAAACCCGATGATGCCCAATATGAACTCAAGCAGGCATGTGATGATCAGCAGTATCATTGCGCCCGACCAGTTGTCTACATCCTCCGGGGTGATGATATACAGTATGGCGTATATCGCGACGATCAGCCCGAAAACCATCATGAGCACACTGATTGTTTTCAGAAGAAACTTGCCTTCTGACATTTTGAATTCCTCCCGCTATGATTATTTGCCAAGATGATGCGATGACATCCGGCAATATTATTTTCAACATTAAATTCAAAAATTATGCAATCTGCAAAATAAACAAGCGGTAATTATGCATGCAATCTACACCTTTGCATAAAACTTTTAAATTTATATTGACAAAATAAAGTAGTTAATGTATTATTATATTAGGTAATACATTACCTAAAAAAATGTTGTATTGTCAATAGTGGCGGTTTAATCATGGATTCGAAAAAGAAAAAAGCTATTCCTGATGAGGCGATGATTTTTGGGCTTTTGCTGATCATTTCGAATAAGATGAGTACGCTTCTTGAAAGAGAGTTCAAGGAATTTGATGTGACAACCAAACAATGGTTCTTGTCCGAAACGATCCATAGCCTTTTCAATTCTCCCCCAACGCTCAAAGAAGTCAGCATTGCAATGGGGAGCTCTCACCAAAATGTCAAGCAGGTGGCCATAAAACTCCAGCAGAAGGGGCTGCTGAAATTAGAAAAAGACAAGAAGGACGCCAGAATCACCAGATTGAGAATGACAGAAAAGAGCGATGCTTTTTGGAAGCGAACAGATTCCAAAGGAGCAATATTCAGAGAAAAAATGTTTAAAGAGCTGGATGCGAATGATATTGCGGAAACAAGGCATCTGCTTGAAAAATTGCTTTTAAATCTGGTTGAAATTGAAAACGCGGTTACTGGTGAAAAAATTTAATACTCAATATATCAGGAGCGAAAGTATGAAAACAGGTCAGAAAATAAAAGTTGTCGTAATTGTATTGGCTTGTGTGTTACTGGACATCGTAATGCATATTGTTACAACATCATACAGCACCACGCCTGAGAATGCAAAATTCAGCTTTGTAGCGAGTATTCTTGGTACGGAAATCACCGCTTTTCTTTGGGCCTTATTGGCTTTTTCGGGTGTTGCTTTTGTGTTTTTAAAAATCAGGAATGAAATACCCGGAGAAGGTATGATGAAAGGGTTGCGTTACGGGGCAGCAATAGCGCTTATTTGGCAGTTTGCAATGCTTGAGGGAGTGTCTCTGTTTGGGAATCCGATCATTAACGAATTCGTTGTAGGCCTTAGTGACGCGATACCTGTTTTTGTGTTGAGTATACTATTGAGCAAGTTACGAACGAAAAAAGCTGAGGGCGGCCTCCCGGCAACATTACCTCTCGGACAAAAAGTTAAAGCAATAACGGCTTTTACGGGAATATTCTTGACAGGCAGATATATCGCTTATCTTTCGGGAGTAATCCAATCCGGAAATCAAACAAGACCCTTGCAAACATTCATATGGACACTTCTGATGGGAATCTCTATCGGAGCAGCTTTTGTTCTTATTGGCGGCAACAGAAACGAGCAGTCTTTGAAACTCAGAGCAGTGAAATTCGGATTCTTGACTTTTGGTTTGAATTGGGCAGTATTCGTTGTATTTATGCCCATGTTATTCTCCGGCTATATTGCCGATGTTTTATTGCGAATTGTAATTGATACAACTCTGGTAACGATGGCCTCTTATCTGACAATCGTCCCAAGAAAAGAATTACTAAGAAAAATAAAATTTGAAAAAGCATAGTATTTTTAAAGGAGGTTCTAAATGAAGACATCCAGATGCAATAGAACAGCATGGGGTATAATTACTTTTATATCGTTGCTTGTTATGCAGATCTTACTGGGAAAAGCGGGGCATTTAGTTGCTGATCTAATTCCTTATCAGCATATAGATCCATTCAATAGTTTCGCTGAAGTATCCATACATCATGTAGTTCAATTAATAATTGCAATGTCAATTATTTTGGTGTTGAGTAAACTGCTGAATCTCAATTTCTATTTTCAGCTTGGTGACAAGAAATGTGGAATCAAATCCTTAATTATATTTACAGTTGTATTTGCCGTGATTTCAATTGCGCAGCATACTTTTATGGCGTTGAGCAACCAACTTCCTGTTTATGCTTTTCCACTGGACGGAAGAAACATCGTTGGAACTCTGGGATTCCAGCTACTCTTAAGCGGACCATCAGAAGAGGTTGTATTCAGGGCATTGCCGATTATTCTTCTGAGATACTCATTTGGGGAAAGTATTAAGATAAAAGGCAATTTCACCTTGGAAGTGTTGCTGGCATCGGTTTTATTCGCCTTTGCGCATGTCAACTGGTCGTTGGCGCCATTAAACTTTGAGCTTAATTATTTTCAAATAATTTATGCGTTTGTACTTGGAACAATCCAAGGAATAGTGTACCAAAGAAGCAAAAGCATTCTGTATCCGGTTCTTATGCATAGTATCAGCAATGTCTTAATGGTCGGTGGGGGGTATGTGTTTACTGCATTGTTTTCCTAATAGTTGCGCATAGTATGTGGACTCAAAAACCGCAAATAGAGATGTCGAGCTGCGATGATATGCATTGGAACGAAACAACGATATTAAAGGCATACACTTCACTTTGCATTTTATTTGGTACATACTTAAAAAAATTTGCAGTTTTCTTGAGGGTATCAGGCTAAAAATTTGACTTGTCATCGCGCAAAAGGGTGTGTTATAATGTTCGGGTTGATTTAGGGCGGTCCGCTTTCCGCGCGCAAAAGGTTTTTGCGCTTTTTATAACGGTTAAGAACGCCTTTGAGGGAGGAGGAATCAGCATGAGCAATATCATCAAGGCGATCGAAAAGGAGCATATGCGCACCGATCTGCCCACGGTCGAGATCGGCGATACCGTCAAGGTATTCGTGAAGGTCATCGAAGGCACGAGGGAGCGGCTTCAAGGATTTGAAGGCTATGTCATCGCTAAAAAAGGCGGCGGCATCAACGAGACGATCACCGTTCGGCGCGTATCGTTCGGCATCGGCATCGAACGTACGTTCCCGATACATTCGCCCAAGATCGCAAACATCGAGAAGTTAAGATCCGGCCGGGTGCGCCGCGCAAAGCTCTACTATCTGCGCGAAAGGGCGGGCAAAGCCGCGAAGCTTCACGAAAAAAGGGGACAGAAAAAAGGACAGCAATAAGAAGCCCGCGAGGCTTCTTTTGTTTTAATCGCGTGTTATTGCATGTATATTGTACCCCGGGGCACTTAAGCAAGCCGGACACTATTGCAGCAAAGCAACCCACTATACTCAAGGAAGGGAACCCGCATGGACATACAGTGGTATCCCGGGCATATGGCCAAAGCCAAACGGCAGCTTGCCGAAAAGCTCAAGCTCATCGACGTTGCGGTGATCGTCGCGGACGCGCGCGCGCCTTTGAGTACGATGAATCCCGATCTTGAAAAACTGTTATCCGGCAAGCCCTGCGTCGCCGTGCTCAACAAGCGCGACCTCGCGGACGAGGCGCTCACCTTAAAATGGGCGGCATATTACGATAAACGGTTTAGTTCGGCGCTGCCTTTTTGCGCTGTGCAGGACAAGCCGGGAGCGTTGATTGCCGCAGTGATGAAAGCGGCCGCGCCCGTCGTGCAAAAGTATAAGGACAAGGGCATGAACAAAACGGCGCGCGTGCTCATCGCGGGCATACCCAATACGGGCAAATCCGCGCTCATCAACCGCCTCTTGGGCAGAAAGAGCGCGAAGGAGGGCGACAAGCCCGGCGTGACGCGCGGGCTGCAATGGGTTAAGCTGTCCGATTCTCTGGAGCTGCTCGATTCGCCCGGATTGCTCTGGCCTAAGATCGAGTCGCAGGAGACGGCGGCAAAGATCGCGCTGTGCGGCAGCTTTAAGCAGGAAAACACCGATCTGACGGAACTTGCGATGCATCTAATTCGTCTGATGGAGGAGTGCGCCAAAGGGGCGCTGACGGCGCGCTACGGCGTGCCAACCGCGGGCGACGCGTACGAGACGCTCCGCGCGGTTTGCCAAAAGCGCGGCTTTCTGCTGCGCGGCGGGGAGACCGATATCGAACGCGGCGCGAAAACGCTGCTCGACGAGTTCAAAGGAGGCAAGCTTGGCAGGATCACGATCGAACGCCCCGAAGATGACTGAGGAGGAGCGAAGCAGGCTCCATGCCATGTGCGCTTTTGAGCGCCCGTACTGGCAGGCCGGGCAGCTCGTCGCGGGTATCGACGAAGCGGGGCGCGGGCCGCTCGCGGGGCCGTGCGTCGCCGCGGCGGTGGTCATGCCCGTTGGCGCGCTCATCGCGGGCGTTAACGATTCCAAAAAGCTGTCGGAAGCGCGGCGCGAAACGCTGTGCGCGCAGATCAAGCAAAAGGCGGTCTGCTGGGCGGTAGGCATCGTGGACAATGACGTGATCGACGAGATTAACATTTTAAACGCGGCGCGGCGCGCTTTTGCCAAAGCTTTTTTCGGGCTGGAAGTAAAGCCCGCTTTCGTGTTTTGCGATTGCATCCGCGGCATCGATATCGATACGCCCTATGAGGAACTCATCAAAGGGGACGCGCGCTGCTACAGCGTGGCCGCGGCGTCCATCGTCGCCAAGGTCACGCGGGACGCGCTCATGCGCGAATACGAGCGTCTCTATCCGGGCTACGGCTTTGCGCAGCACAAGGGGTACGCGACGCAGATGCACAGGCAGCGCATTCGCGAGATAGGGCCGTGTGCAATCCACCGGCGCACGTTCCTTTCGGGGGGGATCGAATGAACGCGAAAGGCAAGGCCGGAGAGGATATCGCGGCGGCATATATCGAGGCGCAGGGCGGGAAAATACTTGCGCGCAACTACCATGTGCGCGGAGGTGAGGTGGACATCATCTACGCCGACGGCGACGCCACGGTGTACTGCGAGGTCAAACTTCGAAATTCCGAGCGCTTCGGGCTGCCCGCGGAAGCGGTGGATGCGCGCAAGCAAAAACGCATCTGCCTCGCGGCGCTCGATTACGCGGCTAAAAATAAAAGCATTGATGAAAATTGCAGATTTGATATAATAGCGATATATGGCGGAAAAATTAGTCATATGAAGAACGCGTTCGATTTTATCGCGCCATCGTAACGGGAGAACCATGCGAAAGAAGATTTTTTTTATTTTTATGGTATTATTCGGGGCTTGCCTGCCTACAGCCACCGCGCTCGCGGACGATGTAAAGCTGTCATACGCGACCGCGTCTCAAACGGTTTTTGCCACTGCGCTGGTGTTCATCTGCGGCGTCATATTTATCGGGGTTTGCGCGCTTCTTTTCCTGCGCACATGGCAAGGCGCGCCCGGAGAGGATAAGAGCGCGTGGCCGTCTTTTTTACTGCTCGTAGCGGTGGCGGTGGCGCTGCGGCTGATTGCGTCATCGGTGTTTCCGGGCTGTGCCAACGACATGGCTTGCTTCAAGGGGTGGGCGATTGCCGCATATGATAAAGGTCCGGAAAACTTTTACACGTCCGGTATGTTCGCGGATTACCCGCCGGGGTATATGGCGGTGCTCTGGGTGATCGGCTGGATACGCAGCGTATTTCAGATCGATTATAACAGCGCGCTGTTTACGCTGATGATCAGGCTCCCGTCCATACTCGCGGAAGTCGGCGCGGCAGTCGTTGCGTACAGGATCGCGCTGCGCCGCATGGACCGCACGTTCGGCCTGCTGTGCGCGTCGTTTGTGATGTTTAACCCCGCGATGTTTTTCAACAGCAGCGTCTGGGGACAGGTAGACGCCCTGCTCACGCTGTTTATTGTGCTGGCGCTATGGTTTTTGACCAACGAACAGTATATTCCCGCGGCGGCGATGTACGCGCTCGCGGTGATTTTCAAGCCGCAGGCGTTTATGTTCGCGCCTGTCGTCGGGCTGGCTTATGTGTACGCGCTGTTCAAAAAAGGCGGGCTGGTTAAAGCGCTCGTCGGCATATTCGGCGGCATTGCCGTGATGGCGGCCGTGCTGGCGCTGTTTGTCTGGCCGTTTACGGGCAGCCAGGATTACACTTGGATCATCGATAAATACAGCGGCGCCATCAACTATTACAGTTACGCGTCGATCAACGCGTTCAACGTCTATACGCTGTTTGGCTTAAACTGGGGAACCATCCCCGCGTTTACGCTGTTCGGGCAGCAGATCGCATTCGGCACGGTGGCGCTCGGGCTGGTCTGTATTGCGGTCGTCATACTGCAGTGGCGCGCGCGAGAGCAGCAGCGCCTGTTCGATATCGCGGCGTTTCTCGTCATATCGGTATTCATGCTGGTGCACAGCATGCACGAGCGCTATATGCTCCCCGCTTGTGTCTGTCTGTTGTTCGCGTATATCTATTCGCGCGACGCTTCAACGCTGGGCTTTGCCGCGGCGTTCTCGCTTTACGCGCTTTTAAACCAGATGCTGACGCTGTATTCCGATTCGACGATGACACCGCAGATGCCGACGCTTCTGCTTTCCGGCGCCGGGGTATTGCTGTACGCCGTCTACGCGGTAATGACGGTACGCAAGCTGTGGAGCAGGAAGGTACTCATTAAAACGCCCGCGATGCGGGGCTGAAAACGCGCAGGCGCGGTTTAGAGGTAACGATATGACCAACGGGACGACAACTTTGAGGACATGGCAAAAGAGGGCCAAACGCAGGCTTTTTTATTCGGAGGAACGCGCAAGGTTTACGCTGCGCGACTGGGCGATCATGCTCGCGGTCACGCTTTGCTACGCCGCGGTCGCGTTCACCAATCTCGGCGCGCACGATATTGCGGATACCTATTATCAACTGGAAACTGGCGACGAGATCGGCGTTACGTTCGCGCAGGCCGAAGACATCGCGTATATCAAATATTTTACTTCGCTCGGCACGGGAAAGCTGTCGTTTATGTACTCGCCGGACGGCGAGAACGATAAGAAGCTCGAGTGGGATACCGAAGTGAAGGACGAGTCGGGAAAAAGCGTGCCGACGGTCACCACGCAGCACGACCACGTGGCGACGGACATGTACGAATGGCAGTTCATCGAAGTGGAATTCTCCGCGCGGCATGTGACGATCCATGCAGACAAAGGCGGGCTGCGCATGACGGAGATGGCCTTTTGCGACAGCGAGGGGAAACCGGTAAAAATCGCTTCGGTGGAGGACCTCAGCTTTGGTGCGGACAACGGCAGCGGCGTTGCCAACATGTTCGATGAGCAGCAGGATGTGCCGCAAAAAACCAGCTATTATACCGAAATGTACTTCGACGAGGTGTACCACGCGCGCACGGGGTACGAATATATTAACCACTTGGGTATCTATGAATGGACGCATCCGCCGCTCGGCAAGAACTTTCTCAGCTTGGGCATCTATATTTTCGGCATGAATCCGTTTGGCTGGCGGTGCATGGGCACGCTGTTCGGCGTGCTGATGCTGCCCGTCATGTACGTATTCGGCAAGCGGCTGTTCAAAAAAACGCTGTTCGCGTTCATACCGACATTTTTAATGGCGGTCGATTTCATGCACTATTCGCAGACGCGCATCGCGACGATCGACAGCTACAGCGTGTTCTTCATCATGCTCATGTGCCTCTTCATGTACATGTACACCGAAACGAATTACAACCGCGAGCCGCTCGTGAATACGCTGCTGCCGCTGTCATTATGCGGCATTGCGTTCGGCCTCGGTGCGGCGACAAAATGGATCTGCCTCTATGCGGGCGCGGGGCTCGCGGTGCTGCTGTTCGTGCAGCTCGGCAAGCGCTATCTGGAGTACGCCTACGCGCGCCACGCGCTGGCAGGCGGGCCTTCCAGCTTGGTGCTCAGCGAGCAGCGGCGAACATACCTTGAGGATATCGCGCGCGGCTATCTGCGCCGCACGCTGATCACGCTGCTGTGGTGCGTACTGTTTTTCATCATCGTGCCGATGGTGATCTATGTGATGTCGTATCTGCCCTTTATGGCGCCTGCGACCGATTCGGCAGGGTTTACGCTGCGCTACGCGTATTTCGCGTTTACGGCGCTGCTCATATTCGGTATATTCGCGCTGTGGATGATCAAGCTGCGCAACGACCGTGAGGCCGAGGAAAAGGCGGTATTTGAAGCGGCGGCGGACGCGCAGGCCGCGCCGACGGACATGGATGCAGCGCCGCAGAGCACGGATGGCGCGCAGGCGCCGCAAAGCGCTGAGCCCGCGGAAGCGGAGACGCGCATGAAGCGCGCGGAGCGCCGCGTCAAACCGAACGGAAAATACGCACGCCAGCGCGTGATCGCAATCGTGCTGTGTGTGCTGACGCTGGCCGCCGCGGGGGCGTTCCTTTATTACAACGCGTTCGTGCTCTACACGGACGCGGATCAGGGCTCCTTCGGGCACCCCGAAGCGTTTGATATGGCAAAGATGCTGGACTATCAGGAGCAGATATATAATTACCATAAGGGCTGCACCACGCCGCATCCGTATTCGGCCAAGTGGCATCAATGGCCGCTCGACGTCGGGCCGATGTGTTTCTTCATGGGCACAGGGTATTCTGCGGGCACCAAACCCGTCATGTTCACGATGGGCAATCCGGCGGTCTGGTGGGGCGGCCTCGCCGCGGTCATTACGCTGATCGTGATCCGCATCCGCAAAGGGCGCTTCGGCAGGCGCACGTTCTTCCTCTCGGTCGCGGCGCTTTCGCAATACCTGCCTTGGGTGCTCGTTCCGCGTACGGTATACATCTACCATTACTTCGCGACGACGCCGTTTATGATACTGCTGATGGCGGTGCTCGCCAAATACCTGATCGAACGTACGCGGCGCGGTAAAAAGTTTGTTTATATCTACCTCGGCGTCGCGTTGCTGTTTTTTGTGCTGTACTACCCGGTGACGACAGGTACGGAGGTATCCGCAACGTATTCGAATACGCTGATGCAGCTGCCTTGGTTCCTGTACAACTTAGGAAGGCTCTATTGAAAGAGGCCAGCATGGGGAATATGAAAGAGATATACCAAAAATACAAAAAAGGCTTCTGGCATTTCGTGAAGTTCCAGTGCGTGGGCGTCGTCAACTTCATTGTGGACTATGGCGTGCTGACGCTGCTCAATACCGTACTCGGGTGGCCGGTAGGCATCGCGAATACAATTTCCTACTCTTGCGGCATCGTGAACAGCTTTTTGTTAAACCGCTACTGGACGTTTAAAATCCGGCTGAAATTCTTTTCGGATTATTCGCTGGGTATCGGCCAAAAAAAGCTGCGGATAAAATTTCTCTCGAAGGATTTTATGAAATTCATCGCGATCAACGTGCTCGGCTGGGGCGTCAATACGCTCACGATGATCATACTGGTCAACGGGTATTCTCTGACCGCGAAAAGTTTAGGCCTGTTTGAAAACTTCATACCGAAACTCATCGCCACCGTATTCTCTTTCACCATCAACTTCGCGGGAAGCAAGCTGCTGGTGTTTAAAGAGGACGCCGCGGCGCAAAAAAAAGAGCCGGACGCGCAGGGCAGCGGACGGCGGTAAGCGAGGCGCGATTGCTCTCTAAAATCGCCAGCTTCGGTTTGATAGGGCTCAGTGGGTTTCCGGTGTTCGTCGAGGCGGACATCTCTTTTGGCATGCCCGGATATGAAACGGTGGGGCTGCCCGGCGCGGCGGTGAAGGAAAGCAAGGAGCGCGTGCGCTCGGCGCTGCGCAACTCCGGCTTTACGTATCCCGCGCAGCGCATCACGGTGAACTTGGCGCCTGCCGACCGGCAAAAGCACGGCCCGATATACGACCTCGCCATCGCGCTGGGGCTGCTTGCCGCGAGCGCGCAGATCCGCCAGCCCGGTGAAACAAGCGCTTTTTTAGGCGAGCTGTCGCTCGACGGCAGCACAAGGCCGGTGGCGGGCGTGCTGCCCATGGCGATATCCGCGCG
>CAYNFL010000042.1:2089-10832 GCA_964396465.1 uncultured Christensenellaceae bacterium | reverse complement strand
GTATGATGAGGCCGGGAACAACGACGTGGTTCACCACGCCCTTGTAGCCCTTGCCCGCTGCCATGCGTCCCGCGCGCACGACATCGTCCCATGTATTTGCTTCGCCTTCGAGTACGATGGAGGAATGCCATTCGCGGCACGATATGCTTTTACTGACTTGCTCCTGAAGCTGCCGCTCGATTTTAACGCGCATCGATTCCATATAATACCTCATACGGACGTCCGGATGACTATATGCATATTATATGCGAAGAGATGTCTTTTCGTCAACTTGTGAAACTAAAAACCGGATAATGAATAGATGTTGCTGGGGATGATGAAATTGAGATAGTAGAAAGGGTTGTGTTCGCCTTCGATGTAGATCCAGCGTTCGAGATCAAGCACGGGCACGTCCTCGCCGATGCCGAAAACCTCCTGCTCGTTTTTCGTGGGCGTACGCGGCACGACGACCTGCTCCACCTTCTGTATGGTGATGCCAAGCTCTTTGAGCAGCAGCTTGGCCAGCGAGCCGGTTAAATCGTGCTGCGACTCAAAATTCTTAAACGCTTCGGCAAAGTACGATTCCTCGATGGCAATCGGGGTGTTGTCCCCGTAGCGCAGGCGGCGCAGGTAAAACAGCCGCGGCTCGGCGGTCTTCACGCGTGCACGCAGCGTTTCGTCCGCGTCGATCACGCCTTTTTCCGCGATCACATTGCGCGCGTGTATGCCCTTGGCGGTGAGCGAATAGGTGAGGCTGATGAGCGGCTCAAAGCCGAATGAGGGTACACTGCGCGCGACGAACGTACCGATGCCGTGGCGCTTTTTTAAGTACCCCTCGTTCTCAAGCATCGAAACGGCCTGCCGGACGGTCGCGCGGGCGACGCCGTACTGGCTCATCAGCGCCTGCTCGGTGGGTATCTGCGCCCCCGCGGGCCAAACCTCGCGGCGGATGTTGCCCTGCATCTCGTTTTTTAGCTGCATGTAGAGCGGCACGTGGCCGCGCTTGTCAATCATCGGTTACTTCCTTACTGTGCTGATAACATTATATAATAGAAAGCAATCTGCGAACAGCTTTTTTATCAACGTTTGATTGATTTACTGTACAACCAGTTTAAATACGCAGTCCGTACCACTGTACTCATATTTTTTTTGTGACGCGATATAGTCCCCTTTTTTGCATACTGATATCCCCACATAGTATGTCCCTTCGGGCAATTGTGCCAGACAGGTTAAATAGTCCATATCGCTGTAGGTTGCGATATTATACAAATATTCAAATCGCTCATCGTATACTGTCATATTGGTGTAGTTTACGCCTTCTTGAAACTGCACCGTGAAGTCGTCGTGATAGGTGATAACCGGCAGCTTTGGCGCGATATCCGGCAGCTCACATACCAGCTGCACCGCGTCTGCTGCGAGCCACCGGCCATTCTCATATGAGTCGCCCCACGAAAAGCGCTGGTAGGAAAGTGCCGTTTCACCGCCAGAGGTAATCGAAATTAATGGCTTGTCAGCATCGGATGAATTTTCGCTGCTTTGATTCGAAGCGGCTTTGCCGCAGCCTGAAGCAATGATAAGCAAAAGAAGCAGCAATACGAAAACCGACAGAAGGTTTTTTCCCATCATTATCTCCTAATATTAATTACAAAGTTTCAGAGATGATTTGCAGCTACAGATGATGCCTATAAAATAACATGCCATATTAAAAAGTACAATATTTAGACATGGTTTGCGAGTGTGATATAATGGAAAGCGATATCATGCAAAATAACCTGGGGAAAGCTGGCGGAAAGAGAATGATGAACGGCAGAAGTTTAAAATACATTGGAGCAGTCTTAGCGGCGCTCACGGCGCTTGCGCTGTGCGCGTGCGGCAATACGACGGAAGGAGCGGCATCAACGCCCACGCCCGCAATAACGGCCTCGCCTATGGCAACCGCTTCGCCCGCGGCAACGCCCGCGGCAGCTCCCGTGCCCACGACGCCGCCCGAGGAGACGGCGCAGCCCACCCCTACGCCTGCGGCAACGCCCGAGGCTTCGTATATCGGGCAGGCGGTGTGCACGGCGAAGGAATACGTGAATATCCGCGCGCAGGCGAGCGCGGAAGCGGAAGCGCTAGGCAAGCTGCGCGCCGGGAAAACGGCAGACGTAATATCGGCGGACGGGGGCTGGGCGCAAATTACGTATGAAGGCGTCACGGGATATGTGAGCCGCGATTACATCATGATGCTGCGCGAACCGGGCATTGCCGTGCCTTCGGGGGATTGGGCGCTCATACTCGTCAACCAGAAAAGCCTGCTGCCGGACGGGTTTGCGGTGGCGCTTGCGGGCTTCGAGGGCGGGCAGGTGGACGCGCGCATATTCGATATCAGCGCGGAGATGTTTGCGGACGCCAAAGCGGACGGCGTTACATTCAAGCTTGTGGATGCGTACAGGAGTTGTGAAACGCAGAGCGCGGAGTACGAAAAAAAGGTAAGAAGCTATACCGATCAGGGTTACAGCCGAGAGGAAGCGGAGGTAAAGGCCGCGACGATCACCGCGCGCCCCAACACGAGCGAGCACCAGACGGGGCTCGCGCTCGACATCGTGACACCCTCCTACACCAAGCGCGATAAGGGATTCGCGAATACGCAGGCGTTCAAATGGCTTAACGCGAGTGCGGCGAGTTACGGCTTCATCATGCGTTACGCCAGGGACAAGCAGGACATCACAGGCGTGATCTATGAGCCGTGGCACTGGCGCTTTGTAGGCACAGAGGCGGCGAAAGCGATGAATCAGAGCGGGGAATGCTTCGAGCAATATCTCGGCGCGGGCTGAGAAACGGCGGATCAAGCGTTTTCGTCTCAAGGCGTCCTTCGGGGCGTCTGTTTTATTGTAGATACCCCGCCGTTTAAGCAGTCGGATTGTTTTTGAGAGAATGTGAGCGGGATTGCCGGTTATACGTGAATCAGCGTAAAATTGGGCTGGTTTATACACGCTTAATATATTTTGCCTAAACAGATCATTTTTTACAGGAATTATCCGATTTCATGGATATTTGATGGATTTTTTGTGAAAAAATCAGGGTTTTAATTGACAAAGGTTTAGATGGTTGTGTATATTAACTAACTGTGCTCGCACGCTTAACAAAAAAGAAACATATGATAAAAAAATCGTACTTTTTTATCGGGATGGGAAGGGAGAGTGAAAGTATGACACGCGGAAAGACCGGAATGTATAGTGAAACGATCCGCGCGTCATCGCTTCGTGGATACAAACAAAGGAGGAACCATGAATATCAAAAAGCTCATTGCGGGGCTGGCTGTGGTTTGCATGCTGTGCTATGCGGGTACGGCATTTGCCGAAACGCCGGATGAAGTACCGGAAAGCATAGATCAGCCGGTTCACACAATGGTTATATCCGTAGAGGATATTACAGCTGTGATGGAGCAGCTGAAGGATTATGATGAGGAAATGGACATGCTTGCAAAGCTCGTATGGGCGGAAGCGCGCGGCATCGACAGCAAAATGGAGCAGGCCGCGGTGGTATGGTGCGTTTTGAACCGCGTGGATGCGGGATTCTCGAACGATACCATATCGGGCGTCGTGAAGGCGCGTTCCCAGTTCGCGTATTCGTCAGGCTTGCCGGTTAAGGAGGGCTTAAGAGACCTTGCGCAGGATGTTTTGATCCGCTGGCTGCTGGAGAAACGGGGCATAGGGGATGTAGGCCGGGTGCTCCCGAAGGAATACCTCTATTTTGCGGGGCATGACGGCCACAACTGGTTCAGAAAGGGTTACAGCAGCCGCAAATACTGGGACTGGTCGCTTCCGGATCCGTATGCTGTGCAGATGGAAACGCTGGAAACGGCCGCTTAAAACGAAAGCATTCAATCATAACGATAAAAGCGTGCGCCCGGCAGTAAAAAGCCGGAAGAGCAAAGCCCCCGGTGCAATATCCAGGGGCTTTGCTTTTATTGCAGACAGGCATAGATTTTTACTTGGCGTCAGGCTTTGCGCCTGCGCACAAGCATGATGACGGCGATGACGATCGCCGCGGCAATCGCGGCAATGAGCAGGTAGTTGATGATATGAATCACGATTCCGGGCAGGCTGATATTGAACATGGCCGCCTCCTTTAAAAGCGCACTCCGCATGCCTTTTATACAGTATACCATCGATCACAATAATTAGCTATATTGTCCTGTAAGGTGGGTACGGGCCGGGACGGTTCTTGACATGACGGTAGAAATGGCGCATGATAGCGGCATGGCAAAACCTGTTCGACAAACGATACGGAGGGGCTTGGATATGAAAATCGGCGTGAAGATAATCGCGCTGCTGATGTGTGTGATAATGCTGGCGGGCTGCGCGGCGCAGCAGCAGGCTGCCGAAACGGCAGCGCAAACGAGCGCCGCGGCTGCCGCGGCACCGCCGGAGCCGCCGGTATCCTTTGAGGCGGCGCCGACTGAAACGCCTGAAGCGCAAGTTTCTGAGGCGCAGGTCACGTCGCCCAAGTATATATTCCTGTTCATCGGGGACGGCATGTCATTTGCGCAGGTGCAGGCGGCGCAAATCTATCGGGGAAGCGTCAAGAGGGAAATTAAGCCGGAGCTGCTGAATTTTTCGCAGTTTCCTGTTACAGGCCTTAACACCAATCACGATACGAGATCCTACATACCGGATTCCGCCGCGGCGGGTACCGCCATCGCGTGCGGCACCAAGACGAAGACGGGTACGCTGGGCATGACGCCGGACGGGCGGGAAGCCAAAAGCATCGCCGAGCTGCTCAAGGAGAAGGGCTTTAAAATCGGCATCGTCACAAGTACCTATTTAAACCACGCCACGCCCGCGGTTTTCTACGCGCACGCCGATTCGCGCGGCGAATACTATGATATCGCCGTGCAGATGGCGCAAAGCGGCTTCGATTACTTCGGCGGCGGCGGCATCAATGAGCCCAAGGGCAGCTCGGGCAGCGAGACGAGCGCGTTTACACTGCTCGAGAACAACGGCTACACCCTCGCCGATACGCGCGAGGAGATCGAAGCGCTGAGCACCGGAACCGGCAAAGCTTACGCGGTAAGCCCTGTGCTGCAGGGCACCCAAATGCTGCCGTTCGCGATCGACGCGCAGGAAGGCGATCTAGCGCTCGCTGATTTCGTGCGCAAGGGCATCGACGTACTGGATAACGAAACCGGCTTTTTCATGATGTGCGAGGGGGGCAAGATCGACTCCGCGTGCCACGCGAATGACGCGGCAACCGCGATTAACGAAGTGATCGCTTTTCAGGATGCGGTGCAGGAAGCCGTCAACTTCATGGGAGAGCACCCCGATGAAACGCTTATCGTTGTCACCGCCGATCACGAGACGGGCGGCATGGGGTTGGGGTATACGCTGACGGAATACGACACAAGCTTTGAGGTGCTGGAAAACCAGAAGGCGTCCTACCTCGAGTTCAACGGCGTGGTTGCGGACATGCAGGCGCAGAACGCGGGATTGACGCTAAATGACATGCTGCCGGTGATCAAAGAGTACTTTGGGCTGGCCGCGCCGGGGAATTCCGGCGCCATGACTGATGAACAGTATTCAAGGCTGAAAGCCGGATTTGCGGAGGCGATGAAGGCCGAGAACAACCGCGAGGATTCGGACGAAGCGGTACTGGAGTACGGCGGCTACAATCCGCTGACCGTCTCTTTGGTGCACATGATGGGCGAGAAAGCGGGCATAAGCTGGACGACGTTTCACCATACGGCTGCGTTCGTTCCCGTATACGCCGCGGGTGCGGGCGCAGAGAGATTCTCCGGCAGCTACGACGATACCGATATATTTAACAGGCTGGCTTCGCTCTGCGGGTTGCAGTAAAATTTCAGCACGGTTTAACGGAGGCACACAATTTGTTTTGCAGCACATATGATATATCGTAACTATATACGGTAACACTGCGCGAATGCAGCGCTAATAAAGAGGTGTTAATAATATGCCTGCAAACATGGAATTGTTATCGGCGATAACAGAATTGCTGCTGAAACACTATGGCAAGCAAGGCGGCGCGGCAGCAAATGAAAGCGCTCCGCCTCCGCCCCAGTCCGCACCGGCAGCGGGCGGGCAGGGGGTCCTCACGCGGCGAACCTTGGCCATGGGAACGGTAAATTGACGGAATACGAAATATAATTGAGAAATCCTTTGCGAATACTGCAAGGGGTTTCTTTTTGCTGTATATTGTCATCGAGATACCGCGGCGCTTAGCGCCTGCGCAACGGGGATGCGCCGATTGCGCTTAGTTACATACCAGCCGCTTCCTGCAAAATACGGTTGTAATATCCATATTATTCACGTATACTGAAAGCAACGGGTAATGAAACGATGGGAGGGGAATCTGATGAGAACGACAAGCATGGTGCTCGGCATTATCGGCGGCATCGTCGCAATTTTATTCGGCTTGTCCATCATATTGGGCGGTATCGCGTTTTCGGAGGACAGCCTGTGGGAAGACATGTACGACGCAAGCGTATATGATAGCGGCATCGCATACCAGCAGTATTCAGCGGATGCTGGCCGCGATATGGCGGCAGCCATGTTTATTGGCCTTGGCGCCTGCGCATTGATATCCGGGGCGCTGGGGCTGACGGGCGGAATCATCGTAAAGAGGAAGAACAACGCCGCAGGCGTGATGATGATTATCGCGGCGGTGCTCAGCGCGTTCGGTTTCTTTAATCTCGTCGCGATGATTTTGTTCATATTAGGCGCGGTATTCGCGCTGAAGAAGGAACCGCAGCCGACGCCGTACCCGTATTACGGGTATCCGCAATATCCATATCCGCAGTACCCGCAATATCCATACCCGCAGTATCAGTATCCGCAGTACCCATATCCGTCGCAGCAGACTGTACCGCAGCCACCGCAGCCACCGCCTTCCGACGGAACCGAGCCGCCGCAGCAGTAAAAGCTGCAATCGCAATCATGTTGCCTTTAGACAGGTTACTATTATATATATACTTTTAGATATATGAATGATTATTTTGGAGGTTATGCTTATGAAAACCGCGAGTATGGTTTTGGGTATTATCGGTGGCGCTTTTGCGTTGCTGCTCGCCGTGGGCCTCATCATCGGCGGCATCGCCTGTTTCAACGTCGATTCATGGAGCGATTTTATTGAAGGAGATTTATCGTGGTACTTTTCGTCGGACGGAAACACGTGGAATTCCGGCGATTGGGATTCCGATGAGTGGAATTTTGAGTCCGACGACGGTTCATGGTCTTTCAAGGTGGAAGGGGATGAGTTTCCGGCTGATGAAGCCGCCGCTTTTGCGATCGCGGGAGCGGGCACGCTGCTGCTCGTCGCCGGCATATTCGCATTTGTCTCGGGCGTTTTAGGATTGATCGGCGGTTGCATCGCCAAGAGCAAGAGCTCGGCGGCGGGCGTGATGATGATCATCGCCGCGGTGCTCAGCCTGTTTGCGATGTTCAACGTGGTATCGATGATATTGTTCATATTGGGCGGCATATTCGCGCTGAAGAAGGATACGCCGAAACCGGCGATGCCGTATCCGCCGTATCCGCCGCAGCAGCCGTATTACGGTAACCCGCCGTATCCGCCGTAGCAGCCGTATTACGGCAATCCGCAATACCCGCCGTATCCGCCGCAGCAGCCTGCGCCGCAGCCCGAACCGCCCGCGCAGCCGCAGCAGCCTGCGCCGCCCCCGGATAAAGCCGAGCCGCCACAGCAGCAGCAGTAACGCCAACACATCAATCACAAAGGGACGGACGCGATGCACCGTCTCTTTTTAATGTAGGAGCAGAGGGAATTGCTTGGCGGCGGGGGATAAACCGCGTATCGTAGGGGCGGCCTCTGCGCCCGTGCTGTGCGTGCGGGCGTTGCGGCGGCGACGATGCATAATCCGCGTACTATAGGGGAGGGGTAAGTGCCCAGTATGGGTATCCATCCCCTCCCGAACATATCAATGATATATGCTGATACGGGCGGGCACGGAGACCCGCCCCTACAAGGTATCTGCGTCTGCGCCCCCGCCGTGCGGGCGGTGCGGCGGCGATGCTTGATTGGCGGCGGTGGATAAATCGCATACGTAGGGGCGGCCTTCCATGGCCGCCCGCGGGTTTGCTGTTTGGCGGGCGGATAATATCCGCCCCTACAAGGAACGACACCTCATCCGGCGCTGTGCGCTACCTTCCCCTCCGAGGGAAAGGCATCACACACGGCCTGCGCCCGCGCCGTGCGGGCGGGCGTTGTGGCGGCGATTATTTTATTTCCTGTTCCAGATCGACAAACTGCGGAGAATCGAAGAATTCCTTCAGCGTGATATCCAGCCCGTCGCAAAGCTTTTTGATGGTGGCAACTCCGGGGTTGCGCGTGGTACCGTTTACGATATCGCTGACGGTGGATTGCGTGACGCCTGAAATGTTGCATAAGGCGTTGACGGTAATATGGCGCTGCGTGCACAATTCCTTAATGCGGAGAATTACCGCTTCCGATACGTTCATATATCTCCTCCAACGTTTTTCCGTTGATACTAATGTATCCTTTTAAGACACAAAAGATTAACGGAATACCGTAGATGCGAGAGGAACTTAACGGAAAACCGTTGACACGAATAGGACGGCAATGTATAATAACGGAAAACCGTTAACAGTGAGGCAGCGCATCATGACCGATTGCGAGAAACGATTACAGCGAGAACGCGAGAGATTAGACCGCCTCGTGGACGAGGCGCTGAAAAACGGCACGCCGATCGATAAAACGCATGAGATTATGGATCAAAGCCGCAGGGTAG
>CAYNFL010000042.1:0-2079 GCA_964396465.1 uncultured Christensenellaceae bacterium | reverse complement strand
GAATCAGACCAAACGGGTGGAAGCGCTGATAGCAAAGCTTGAGGGGGAGCGGGGGAGAGACGGGCGGTAGGCGATGCAGGCCGCAATGCGCGGCCTGCGCCCGCGCCGTGCGGGCGGGCATCGCGGCGGGGATGACTTGATCGGCGGCGGTGGATAAACCACATACTGTAGGGGCGGCTATCAGCCGCCCGCGGGCTTTTGTTTTGCGGGCGGATAATATCCGCCCCTACAAGGAACGACACCTCATCCGGCGCTGCGCGCCACCTTTCCCTCCGAGGGGAAGGCATTGCGTCTGTGCCCGCGCCGTGCGGGCGGGCGTCGCGGCGGCGACGATGGTTCGGCGGCGGTGGATAAACCGCGTACCGTAGGGGCGTCCTTGGGACGCCCGCAGGCTTGCTGTTTGGCGGGCGGATAATAATCCGCCCCTACATGGTGTCTGCGTCTGCGCCCGCGCCGTGCGGGGCGTGCGTCGCGGCGGCGACGATGGATCGGCGACGGTAGATAAACCGCGAATCGTAGGGGCGGCTATTAGCCGCCCGTGGGCTTGTCGTTTGTTGGGCGGATGATATCCGCCCCTGCAAGGTGTTTGCACCCGCGCCGTGCGGGCGGGCGTCACAGCGGCGACGCCGAGCCTGTTGAGATCATTGCAGGGACTATATATCATTTGATAATCGTAAGAAATCTTTAACCAGATATTTATCAAAACGCGGTAAAGGATACTCCATAACTACCCCAGTTGACTTATCTTTTTTTCTTTCATTAAGCCATATTGACCGTTTCCCTTCATTATTTCCACTTTTATTTGTTACATATTCTGAAAGAAATTCGTCTGAACTCATAATCCATGTCGCATTAATTCTTTCTGAATAAAATATAAAATAATAATTATTTCGATACTCATGAGTCATTGCTGCAAAAAGAGCACTGTCACCTTCTTTAACATTATTGGAACGTGCCTTAATCTGAACTTCAATAAAACTACCATTACTACGACGGACAACAACGTCGATTCCAAAATCATCTACTAAAGGAATATAACAATCAAGTCCTTCCTTTAGCATTTTACCTATTATATAAAACTCCATTCGTTTTCCAAAACCTGCAGAATGCCTATACTTCATATTTTTCTCCCCTACTTGAAAGCATATATTTATAGATAAAGAGGTTTAGGGGGAAGTTGGCCTGCTTTTTCCCCATCGCTTTTTGCTTTTTGCAAATACTCTTTTTTTAAAGCAGGATCTGATTCAATTATGGCTAATTTGTTATAGACCTGTGATCTGAAGCCATAAGCCCGATAGTATACTTCTGAACTTAAGTCAATGGCTTGGGTTAAATCTTTAATAGCCATAGAATAATTTTCTAATTTAAAATATGCCGAACCTCTATTACTTAAAAATAGAGTATTATAGGGTTTGATAAGCAATGATTTATTTATATACTCCAATGCTTCTTCATAGTTCTTTTGTCCATAAAAGATGCAACTTAACAAACAATTATACTCATCATCATTTAATCCTAATTTTGACGCGATGATTAGATCTTTTTTTGCATCTTCAAACATCTCTCTTTCGATCTTTTTTATTGCTTTTGCTTGATAAGCGAAAGGTTTATCTGGAAATATCTCTATTAAATCATTCAAATTATCTAAAACATCTTGAAAATTATCGATGTCTTCAACATCAATTTCTGTCTCTATCAGTCCATCAGCTACAATTATAGGCTCTAATGGCGATGGGTAATTTGATAATTTTACTATTAATTTATACATATTAGTATAAATAAAGTGACAAAAGTGACACATGTATTAATTAAAAGATTATAGATAGATGTAATTTCATTCATCAGCAATAAATTCCAATATCTCTCTGGTTGTCCTAATTTTTTTACCGTTAGGAAGTTTTATTGTAGTTTCTATCTTTTCAGTTACCTCTTCTGGAGATTGCTGATTGTCTTCAACCCGTATCTCTCCAGTTGTACCATCAATTACTATATGAGCCTTACTGCCAGATACATCTCTTTTTCCAACTAAAATATGTTGGTCTTCTCCCTGTATTCTTGATTCAATAAAAAATTGATCGT
>CAYNFL010000041.1:0-10840 GCA_964396465.1 uncultured Christensenellaceae bacterium | reverse complement strand
ATGCCCTAATGGGCATTTTTTACCCCTATTTTTGATTACTAGGTACACCATAAAATATATAAGCTATCCAGATTGCTCTAGTATTCGCTCGCATAACAACAAGGTAAAAATTATCTTAACAAGGAGCTTGCAACGAAGCAATCCGGAGGACTTACAGTTGAGCATTGCCGAAGCAGCATGCCCTCCGAGAAGCCGCCTTCGCGGAGGGCTAACTATAGCTGGGTCATAGAAGCCGCGTGCAAGCGCAGCAAAGCGGAGATTGCACGCGGAAGCGAAGCGTCAATACGGCTTCATGAACTCCTGCGTCCAATACAGCGTGCCCGCCGCGGTCTTCGCCACGCCCACGCCGATGGTCGAATACGCCGCGGAGAGTATGTTGGCCTTGTGCCCCGCCGAGTTCATCCACGTGTTCATCACTTCAGATGCTGTCCTTTGCCCGTAGGCGATGTTTTCCCCCGCCGCGCTGAATTTAAAGCCGAACGATTCCATCATCTTAAACGGCGAGCCGTACGTCGGCGATTCGTGCGCGAAATACTTCTTGTCGATCATGTCCTGGCTTTTGATGCGCGCCATGCGCGCCAGCTCATAGTTGTATTTAAGCAACTGTAATCCGCGCGCCGCGCGTTCCTTATTGACCAGCTCGAACACCTGCTGTTCGTACGCTGCGAGCGACCCCGTATCGGGTATCGTGATCTTCTGGCCCACATAGATCATCGAAGGGTTCGTGATGTTGGCGTTGGCTTTTAAAAGCTCTGTCAGGCTGATTTCATATCGCTTGGCGATGCCGAACATCGTATCGCCCGGCTGTATGGTGTAGGTCACGTTCTTCGTGGTGGGTATCGTGATCTTTTGACCCACATAGATTATCGAAGGGTTCGTGATCTTAGGGTTCGCCGAAAGTATCTGGGATATGGTCACGCCGTTATTGCCCGCGATCTTGCTCAGCGTATCGCCCGACTTCACGGTATAGCTGTAATCCGCAAAAGCGGTTACCGCCGTTACCGCGCACAAAACGGCGCAGAGAAGCGCAATCCGCAAAAACTTTCTGATCGTATTTTTCATGAAGATTCTCCTTTTTTCGTGCCTGATATTCATTATTTTGCGATCTTTTTCAAATAATTATTTACGGCGGCAACGCAAAGTGTTACGATCAGAAATAATACCACTTTAAAGGATGTACTCTTTGAAGCAGCACGTGCCGACGTATGTGAAAATTAAAGAATTGATACAGCACAACATTGAAAGCGGGGAGCTTGTACCGGGCGCACCGTTGCCTTCGGAGCGCGCACTTGCCGAGCAGTACGGCCTTTCGCGCATGACGGTTCGCCAGGCGCTCTCCGAGCTCGTCGCCGCGGGGGCGCTCTACCGCGAGCAAGGCCGCGGCACATTCGTATCCGCGCGTAAGATGCAGCAGCGCAACATTACGAGCTTTTCTGAAACCGTGCGGCAAAAGGGCTTTACGCCCAGCACGAAGGTGATCGGCTTTTCGACGGTGAAGCCTCCTGCCGATATCGCCGCGAAGCTGATGGTACCGGGCGACGTATACCGCGCAATGCGCATCCGGTTGGCCGACGACATGCCTGTCGCGGTGGAGGAGGTATTCATACCGCTGCACATCTGCCCCGGCCTCAAAATCGGCGACCTTGCTACCTCGCTCTACAGCCTCATCAGCGACGTATTCGGCCACAAGGTCGGCAGCGCGGACAGCTCGGTATCCGCGCACCACCCGAGCGCGCGCCAGCAGGAGTACCTAAATATCACGCGCGCCGCGCCCGTGCTCAAAATCGACAGCCTCTACTATTCCACAAGCGGCACGACGCTCTACTACGAGCGCGCGGTGTACCGCGCGGACATGTACGAATACAACATCCGCATATCGACGCAGCCGGCATTATAACAATAGCAGGGGCGTTCTTGGAACGCCCGCCCCGCCGATGCGGCGGCAACATTCGACGGCACATTAACTCACGCCTTTATAAAAAAACCCTTTGTCGCGTTGCTTCCAAGAGTCACATAAAAGGTTTTTCGGTCATTGAATAGTGCCCGGCGTCCCGGCCATTATTCATTGTTCACTATTTCATCATATCACTCAAAAAATCATCACCGTCGCCGGTATCGTAATCAGCGAAAATAGCGCGGTCCAGACCATGCCTCGCGTGGCAAAGCGCGCGTCCGCGCCGTAATGCTGCGATACGATCACCGACTGCGTCATCACGGGCAGCCCGGTCTGCACGGTCAGCACGTTGCGCATGAGCGTAAGCTCATCTGCGTTTGCCTGCGGCATCCCTGAATATAAAAGCGATATGGCGAGTATGCACACGCCAAAACACAGCGCGGGGGTCAGCGCAAACCGCCCTAAAAGCACCGCGCCCATGCCCTTTTCGTATTTCAAACCCGCCAGCCCCGCTTCATAGATCATGCAGCCCGTGAACAGCAGCGAGAGCGGCGTCGTGAGCGCGCCGCCATATTTGCAGATATCAAGCACGATGACCGGCAGCTTAAGCCCGATGAGCATCACGCCGAACATCAGCAGTATCGCGATCAGCGGCGGCGTGGCGAGCTTCTTTAAAATATCAACTGCGCCGATTCTGCTCGTCTCCCCGCGCACAAAATCCGCGTCGCGGCGGATCATGATATACCCGATCGTCCAAAAGCAGGTGGTGTTGGCGATGTAGTAGTATACGGCATAAGTCATTCCGGGGTCGCCGAACAGCGCCTGCGCAACCGGGAAACCGATAAATACCGAATTGGAAAACGAGAAAAGCACCGTAAAAACGCCGCGCCGCTCCCGCGGGATACAAAATATCCGCGCGGCCAGCAGCGCGAGCAAAAACGACAGTATCAATGCGGCAAAAGCGATTAAAAGCGGTATCCACGGCGGAACGGCCTGCGCCTTGGATGTTTCCCCTGACGCCAAATAATTGCTGTAGAGGCTGCTCACCACCGTACACGGCATCGCGATATTGATGATGATGCGCGGCAACGCCTTGGCAACTTCGGGTGTTACCCATTTGCGCCACGATACGAAAATTCCGATACCGATCAGCGCGAATATCACGATGACCGCCTGTATGCCGGATAGCGCGCCTTCCATCATGGTTTTTCTTCGGAGCCGCAGAATTCCTCGTAGATCGCGCGGATCGCTTTTTCAAATTCCTTTTCGTCCACGCCTACGATGATATTGATTTCGCTGCTGCCCTGATCGATCATGCGGATGTTGACGCCATGCTTTGCCAGCGCGGCGAACACGCGCGCGGCGACGCCGACGCGCCGGATCATACCGCGCCCCACCGTCGCGACCAGCGCCATGCCGCGAAACACTTCAAGCGAATCGGGCTGGCACATGTTGTATACGTCGTCCAAAAGCTGAGGCTGCTTGCCGTCGATTTCGGAATTTGAAATTACAACGCTCAACGTATCAATGCCCGAGGGCATGTGCTCGAAACGGATACCGTTCTTTTCGAGCGCGGAGAGCACACGGCAGCCAAAGCCCAGTTCCGCGTTCATTTTGGCCTTTTCCAGCGCGATGACGGTAAATCCCTTTTTACCCGCGATGCCAGTGATAATATCCGACTCCACCTCACTCAAATTGGGCACGATCATCGTTCCGGGGTCGCCCGGGTTGTTAGTATTTTTAATATGAATCGGAATATTGGCTTTGAACACCGGAAATACCGCATCCTCATGCAGCACGGTCGCGCCCATATAGGAAAGCTCGCGCAGCTCCTGATAGGTGATCACCTTGATCGCCTTAGGATTCTTTACGATGCGCGGGTCGGCCATCAAAAAACCCGGCACATCCGTCCAGTTCTCGTATACCTCGGCCCGCGCGCTGCGCGCCACGATCGCGCCCGTGATATCCGAACCGCCGCGTGAAAACACCTTGACCTTGCCGTCCGGCAAGCTGCCGTAAAACCCCGGCACCACCGCGCGCTCGGAATGGCTGAGCCTGCCGCGCATCACCGTGCGCGTCTTTTCAGATTCGTACGCGCCATCCGAAGAAAAGAACACCGTCTCCACCGGATCGATAAAATCATACCCCAGAAAATCGGCCATCAGCACGCCGTTTAAATATTCGCCACGGCTGACGATAAAGTCCTCCCCCGCGCCGGAGTACGCCTGCGCCTTGATTTCGGCGAGCAGCGCTTCAATATCGGTTTTCAGCTTAAGGCCGTCGCGCGTCTCGATAAAACGCGCGCCGATCGCATCAAACTGCGCATCCGCGTCCTCGCCGCGGTGCACCCGATTGCTGAAAGCATAGAGCATGTCGGTAACCTTCTGGTCGCCGTCAAAACGCTTTCCGGGCGCGGATACCACGATATACCGGCGCGCGTCATCCATGCCGATGACGGACTTGACTTTAACAAACTGAGCCGCGTCGGCGAGCGAGCTTCCGCCGAATTTGCAGACCTTCATCTGTCCTTCCTCCGGCCGAAAAGTCCTTTTCTTTCCTTCCTCGGGGCTGATTCTATCTCATCCTCTTCGTATGCCTCCGCTTCCCCGGATTGCGGCGCCTCCTCCGGCTGCTCATCCGCCTCAGCGGCTACCGCGGCCTTTAAGTTCGCAATCAGGCGGCATTCGTAGTAGTACCGTTTTTCGGTTGCCTGTCCCAGCGAAAACGCTTTTTTAGGCAGTACGCCGTATTCAATCACAGTTTCAAACAGCTGCCCCTTCGTCATCGGCTCCATAAAAAACCCTAGGTTGGAATGTTCTTTTGCCAGCTCGTGGAACTCCTCATCGCCATGGATATAGTCCACTTCGGCTCTGGGCAGCTGCTCCAGCAGCTTATCAAGCGCAACGGTCAGCGTCATGGATACGAGCGCATGCACCGGCTTTGCGATCTCAATGCGCCCTTTGGCCATCTTCGATTCGAACTGTATGATCTGCATACCTTCCCGCGCGATGTTTCGCGCGCCGCGCGTATACATCATGCGCGCGTCTGCGCCCATGCTGTTGAGTATCGAAACGAGCTGCCGCAGCGCACTGGAAGGCTCCACACCAAATACAATGCGATGAATCGGGTGCATTGTGATACCGTTATCGTAGAGGTTCACTACCTCGCACAACGCGTAACGCAGCGGGCTTTCTGCGCGTTCTTCCTCCGTCATGCCCTGCTTTTTTCCCTCCCAGACGGCCTTGGCGGACGCGAGCGAATGGTTGCCGTCGCCCACCGCAAAAAGCATACCGTCCGCAGCCTTGGCTTTCAGCGCTGCAAGCGCATCCACGATGCCGGAAAGCACCTCGGGATCATCCACAAACCAGCCCTTGATATGCCCGCCGTCCTGCATCAGGTCGCAATCGTATACCGTCGCGCAGTCTCCGCGCGCCTGATACACCGGCGATATCACGCTGTCCTTGGGATCGTTGATGAGCAGCATGACGTGAGGGCATTCCACCATGGCGCCGTCGCGCATCTTGACGCGGGGCGGCAAACGGTCTAAAACCGTCTGCTCCGTCGCACGGATCAGCGGTTTTTTAGAAGGGTCGATGTCATACTGTTCCAGATCGATCGCGAGAACGAGCCCCACGCGCGTACCATAAGGCGTCTCCCGTTCGACCAAAATCACGCCCGGCGGCAGCTTAACCAGCACGCCGTCCGAGATATAGTTTTCCATCGTTTCTTTCGCGTGCCCGATGCGCTCCTGCACATCGGAGTCACGCAGGTACGCCTCGGGTACGATAATATGCATCGTGGAGGGCGCGCCGCCCACGATGCGCGCTGTCTTCACCCAGTATTCCGGGTAAGATGTAAACTGATCGCAGGCGATCACGGCCCATTTCTTTTTGTTGACTTTTTCATCCGGAACGAGTATCTCCGGAAAAATGATACCAACTTCCCTGTCCATCTGCGCCTCCCTGCAACAAATTAAAATGCTTGCTTGTAAAGGTTAATTATATCGGATTGCGTATGTACGGTCAACAGAAATTGCCTTAACACGTTCCGTGTATTCTTGGTATATATGTCATGCGTTCTCTTCAGCCGACGGATTTTGATTTTCGCCGCTTGTGCTTTCCGTTAAAAAACCCGGCGACGTTTCATCGCCGCCGGGTTTACATGCGCTCCGTTACAGGTTTTCTTTGTATAATGTGATTGTGGCTTCAGATTTCCACTGCTCGACCAGCGCATCCCATTCCTCACCCTGTATCGTCGTTTTCAGTTCCTCGGCGATCGCGTCCTTCACAAGGTCATATGATATCGGGCCTTCCGTTTCGTCCGAATAATATTCAATGATGTGATAGCCGTAATCCGATGAAATCAGGTCGGTATAATCGCCGATTTTACCAAGGCTCATCGCGCCTTCGGTAAACGATGTTACGTAGTCGGCAGCGTCCGCTACCACGGGATATCCCTCTTCGGGCATGCCCGGATCGGCATTATACTGGGTTATCGCCTCATCAAACGTAATCTCGCCCGACTCGATCTTGCTTATTACCTCTTCTGCCTGCGCTTCAATATCGTCAAGACCCATTCCAAGCAGTATATCCGCCTGCGCGTCATAGCCCTGCTCGCGCAACACGCCGATTGCACCGCTCGTCTCCGTATCCAGCAATATAAGCACCTGCCGTACCCGCCGCACACCCGCGGGCGTATAGTATACCGCCATTCCGCTGTTCACAGCGGTTACATACGAGGCGGGATCGGCTTCCATCGCTTCCTTATCAGCGGCGACGTACTCGTCGTACTTTGCTTGGATCTCTGTATCCGCCGGACTTTTTTCACCAACGAGCGCATCGTATGCTTCATTGTATATTTCGTTTTGAATCATTTCTTCAAGATAAGATTCGCGTGTTATCCCGTAATACGTTAGCATTTGATCGATGTAACTGTCTTGTGCTGCTTCCAGTTCCTCCTGCGTATAGCCTTCTTCTAGGTTTGCGATAATATCATCGGATGCATCCTCGACAATGGAATTGAACGTCGACTCCATATCCGCCTCGACTTGCGCTTTTTTCTCGTCCGAAAGCGTGTCGTATCCGAGTTCTGTAAGCTTTTGATCAACCACCTTTTGCTCTACGATGTAGTCCAAAACGGCGCTGCTTGCCTCTTCCTCCGATGAATACTGGCCTTCCATGCCGCTGTAAACCGAGTCGTACTCCTCTTTATAGACTTTTTCGCCGTTGACTTCGGCTACAATAACATCCGAAGAGCCGTCCGAAGCCGTAGCCCCGGCAGACGCGGTGTCCTGCGTTTTTTCCGATCCCAGCAGCGCCGTCGCGCAGCCGCCCAGCAGCAACGCGCATATCCCCAGCGCCACAGCGGCGCTCCACACTTTTTTACTCAAAATCAATTCCTCCACGCGATTTTATCCATATCTATTCACGTCTATTTTACGTCTACAATACATCCTGTAAAACAAAATGTAAACATCGCCGGTTCTTGTTTACACTTATTTTATTTTTTGCGGCTCAATAAATATCGTCCCGGTTTGAATTTAAATTCCCAATGCGTTACAATAATAAAGATAGCGTTACGGATTCGTCCCGGCTGCATACTCTGCCTCATAAAAGGCAATGGACGGTGTGGATGTGAGCAGCTTCTTTAAAAATATATGGGTAAGCATCACCGATTTTGCAGGCAACCTCGGCAATCAGGCGGATATCATACTGGTCGCGTGTGTTAAAATCGCAGCAGTCTTGTTTTTTGCCTGGCTGTCGGTTAAGCTGCTGCGCCGCTTCATCCGGCGTATCGTGCGGCGGCGCAAAGACAAGAACGCGATATCGGTCATGGCGAAAAAAGCGGATACGATCGAGACCGTCGCGGGATCCGTCGCCAAATACATCGTTTGGTTTTTGGCTGCCGCCTCGATACTGGGGATTTTGGGGCTTACATCGGCCGTGGGGTCGCTGCTGGCTACCGCGGGCATCGGCGGGATCGCGGTCGCGTTCGGCGCGCAAAGCCTCGTTAAAGACATAACCACCGGTTTTTTTATACTCATGGAAGATCAATTCGCGGTGGGTGAATATGTTGAAATCGGTGAGGAAAAAGGCACGGTGGAAGCCATCACGGTGAGAACCACGCGAATCAAGCGTTTTACTGGCGAGATAACGACGATTCCAAACGGCAGCATTACCAAGGTTACCAACTATTCTCGCGGCGACCATCTTGCCGTGATCGATATGGCCATATCCTATGAAACGGATATCGAAAAAGCAGGCGCTGTTATGCTGGATGCGGGATTGGATTACATGAACAACCATGATTATATACTGGAAGAACCGCATTTACTGGGAGTGGAGCAGCTCAGCGATTCAAATGTCACGCTTCGCATGATAATGCGGGTTAAGCCTCTTTTCCACTGGGAAACGGAGCGCGCGCTGCGCCGCAGCATCCGCGAAGCGTTTGACAGCGTAGGATTCGATCAGCCTTATCCGCGGCGCGTTATGATTAACGAATAGTTGACAGGGAGAGTATGCGGCATAATATGAGCACTGAAATAGCAGATACCGGCGAAGCGTCGGAAACCGCAAGCCGTGACAAACACAACCAAAAGAAGGAAACTACCAGTTGGATATTCTCGCTGCTCGCCGCCGTCATCATCGCTCTGGCGCTGCGTTTTTTCGTATTTGAGTTCATACACGTGGACGGCCCTTCCATGCAGCCGACGCTGATGGATGAAGAATACGTCTTTATGGAAAAGGTGACCTACTGGTTCTCGCCGCCCCAGCGCGGCGATATTGTGATATGCCACTTTCCGAACAGCTCAGAATCGTATGTCAAGCGCATCATCGGCGTCGGGGGCGATACGCTGCGCATTGAAGACGGCGTGCTCTATATCAACGGGGCTGCCAATACCGATTATTTCAGCGGCCGCATGAATGCGGATATGGACTTGATTACGGTGCCTGAAGGGCATGTGTTCGTAATGGGCGACAACCGTAACAATTCCACGGATTCGCGGATCGTAGGCGCGCTTTCAAGCGATATGGTACAGGGCAAAGCGGTGTTCATCGTCTGGCCGCCGGGCAGCATCGGCGGAATTTAATATAAAATCAAAGATTGTCCCATACTTCGGTTCAATGTATAATATATTGGTTAATAATGTTTATAACAATGTGCAATCGGCAATAACCGATCTGTAGTATGCGGGGGAATATGCAGTACGAACTCGGAAACATCGTGCAGATGAAAAAACCGCATCCGTGCGGCGAAAACCGATGGCGCGTAATCCGCACCGGCATGGATGTAAAAATCAAGTGTTTGAAGTGCGGCCATATCGTAATGTTGTCTCACGAGGCCTTTATTAAAAGCTTAAAAAGGATTTTGTTCGATGAAACAGGCAGAGGTTAACGCGGGCGATTCAGATGAGCTGTATTCGTCCAGAATGATGCGAAAAAAAGTGTACAGAGACAGGGAAACCAGAAGCTGGATCATTTCGCTTGCCGCCGCAATCGTTGTCGCGCTGCTGCTTCGCTTCTTCGTGTTCGAGTTCGTACGTGTCGAAGGCGACTCCATGCTGCCCACGCTTTACACGGACGAATTTGTATTCATGGAAAAGGTGTCCTACTGGTTCTCCGGCCCTCAGCGCGGCGATATCGTTATTTGCTCATTTCCCAACAGCGAGGATACCTACGTCAAGCGCGTGATCGGTACGCAAGGCGACCGGCTCAGCATAACAGGCGGCGTGCTCTATATCAACGGCGAGGCAAACTACGACTACTTTGGGGAGCTCATGTATAACGATATGGGGGAAATCACCGTGCCCCAAGGGTACGTGTTCGTCATGGGCGATAACCGCAATAATTCTACGGATTCCAGAGTCGTGGGCGTAGGCGCGCTGTCGGGAGATATGGTACAGGGCAAGGCGGTATTCGTCATTTGGCCGTTTGATAACATTCATGGGCTGTATAGTTAAGCAGGTATTCTTTTGGACAGAACCGCATTTTACAAGCTGACCTATGGGCTGTATATCATATCCGCACGATTTGAGGGGAAAGACTTCGGCTGCGTCGTCAACACGCTTGCGCAGGTCAATTCAGCGCCGCCCAAAATGGCAGTCGCCATCCATAAGAACAACTTTACGGAACAGATGATTGAAAAGGCAGGGTATTTTGCCGCCGTTGCGCTGACGCAGGACGCGGATATGAAGCTAATCGGCAGCTTCGGCTTTAAAAGCAGCCGCGATACCGACAAGTTCGCGGCATACCCGTTCGCGCGCGACGAGAACGGCGTCGCGTACATCACGCAATACGTTGCGGCGCGTTTCAGCTTAAAGCTTTCAGGTAAGCTCGATCTCGGTACGCACGTGATGCTCCTCGGCGATGTGCTGGACGCGCAGGTGCTAAGCGATGGCGAGCCGCTGACTTACGCGTATTATCGGGCGGTCAAGAAGGGCGTAACGCCCAAGAACGCGCCGTTGTACCAGAAGCCGAGGGTAAATAAAACTTAACACTATTCTTTATTCATTATTCACAATTCACAGATAGCTTCCTTCACCGCATCGGCTGGCACTCCGCGCAAAAATACACGCTACCGCCCATATACGCCTGCTTTACCACAGGCCCGCCGCACTGCGGGCAGGGCATTCCGGCGTTTTTGGCGCACAGCATGGTCTTATAGCCGCCGCTGTGCCCGAATAAATCCTTCTCGGTGTCGCGCCCGCCCAATTCCGTCATCTGAGCCAGCGTTTTTTTGACGCTGCCGTACAGCGCCGCGATCTCTTTATCCGTCAACGCGCAAACCTTGGTACGCGGGTTCACGCACGCGCGCAGCAGTATATCCTGCAATACGCCGTTGCCCAGCCCGGGGATGCGCTGCTCCGTCGCGAGCAGGCCCTTCACGCTCAGCGATGCGGGCGCGGCGGCGACAATGCCGCCAAAATACGCCTCATCAAACGCGCCC
>CAYNFL010000040.1:0-10965 GCA_964396465.1 uncultured Christensenellaceae bacterium | reverse complement strand
GACGGCTTTATATCCCAGCCCGCTCCGGCTTTCTCTATTTTTGAAAGAATCGATATTGCATCAAAAACCAAAGGAACTCCCACATATCACACCGAGAGGCTGTTGGCTCTATATCAGAATTTGGGGCTGGCATTCATCGCCTGCGATAACGATCATGACGAACAGGAGATGGCGAACTATACAGATTATATCGCGATGCTTGAAGGCTGCTTAATGGAACACGGCCTGTATCAGGCATTTGCAGATTCCGTTAAAGAACTGTAAATTAAAGGGCGGCTGTCATTCCTCGCCTCGCACCTGTATTGCCGATACTGTGCGAGGCGCTGTTTGACATTTCAGGTATCGGAGCTCTCAATCCTTCAGAAACGGCATGATCTCGGGCTGCTGATGGATCAGCACATGGCCCGCGCCGGGCAGCAGCAGTATCTGCGCATCGGGGATGTGCCGCTTAACCCGCACCGCCGCGCTTTTCGTGTCGAGCATCGCGTCGTTTTCCCCCGCGATGAACAGCACGGGCATGGTGAGGCGCGCAAGCTGCGCCGCGCTGAAGCGCGGCATAGCACCCCGGTAGTAGTTGAAGTTCTCCGAAATCAGCCGGATATACGCCATCGCTTCCTCCGGGATATCCGCGTTGTCGTATATCTTTTGCATCGCCTTTTCCGCGCGCTTCTTGCCCCCAAGCTGGGTGAGCAGCAGCGCAAACACCGGCGAAAGCTTTTGCCGCCCAAGCCCCGCGGGGCACAGCAGCACAAGCTTTTGTACCATTTCCGGATGTGCCGCCGCAAACTTTAAGGCCACCCACCCGCCCAGCGATATGCCGAGCACGCAGGCCGTCGGTACGCCCAGCGCTTCGAATACGTCATACAGCCATTCCGCGTGGGCATCCGTGCGCAGATCGGGGCGCACATCATGGCTCCGCCCCGGCTCGCCCGGAATATCGACCGCGTATACGCGGAAATATTGGCTGTACGCCGCCGCGTCGCCGATCCACATCGCGGCGTTGGATCCCGAGCCGTGGATCAAAAACAGCGGCGGCAGCGCACTGTCCCCGCAGGCGATCACAAACGTCGCACGGCTCGTACGGTACGGGCCAACCTTTGAGCACCTCGTCGTAAACCGCCAGCACCGCGCGCCTGCCCTGCTCCGATTTAAATACGGACTGTTGTTTCATTATCGTTTTTCCTATCTCAGCAGCCAGTCTTCCGCTGCCTGCCGGTCTTCGAATATGCGGAAGTGGCTTCCGCGCCCCGCCTCCGCCGCCATATCGCGGAACTTGCCGCGCATCGCGGCCGTATCGGGCATCACCACCGCCGTGCGCACGTAATAGTTTACAAGCTTTTGTACCACCGCGCCCGCGACGCCCGTCTTCAATCGAAAGAATCCCTCCGACAGCGCGGCCTCGTGGATCATTAGCAAATTCGTATCGTTGCCGCCGCACAGCGCGACAAGGTCGAGCGCGCCCTGCTCGGTGCCCACCGGCTCCGGGCTGGAGCGCACCTCCACGTATCTTCCCTTTTGCGTATCAACTACAGTGTACTCCATTTGTATCTCCTCCTCGTTGAGGCCGCTTTCCAGAAGCCCCTCCTTCGCGCGCTGTACCCATTCCAGTTCGGCGCGAAGCGAGCATAACACGTTTTCATCAATAAGCTGCCACAGCAGCGCCTCACGCGGCGTGCGCGCCTCAAAGCCGCTGCCGCGGCGCATCCGCTCTCCGTGCATCACGATCTGCATCCTGACCTCGTTCTCGTAACCGCCGATGAGCGCTTGCAGCTCATCCGGCGTCAGCATATCCGCGCAGAACAGCTGCATCAGAAACGCCTTGCGGCACTCAAACGGTTCGGGGGCGGCGGCAAGCCAGCGTTTGAGTTCGTCTTTGCCTTCCTTTGTCACCGTGTACACCTTTTTAGTGGGCGCGCCCGGCTGATTCACCGTCTCGCTTTGCACAAAGCCCTCCTCGTTCAGCGCGAGCAGCGCCTTGTATATCTGGTTGTTGTTGCCCGACCAGTTTAAGTAAGGCGATTCCTGTATCACCTTTTTGATATCATAGCCCGTCATCGGGCGGCAGCTCAGCATGCCCAGCAGCGCAAATTGAATATCCATTAAAATCTCCTCGCTATATTATATGTTACTTTTATCATATGTTATTATAGCTTGTCAATACAAAATTTCACCGCATTTTGGTAAGGTGCAAAATCCCGCTTTAAATCTCCCTGCTTTTATGCTATATTTTTGTAATAATATGCCGATGCAATGAGTGGGGAATCTTGATAAAGGAGCGTGCAATTGATGCAAAACATCACGGAATACGCGGAAAACAATATGCGGCCTATGACGGCGCACCCGTTCAACGCCGTGGACAGCCTCATATTAACCAAACTCTCCTACCTGCATTTTGATCCGCTCGTCGCGCCGCCCTCCATCTGGCCTCGCAGCGTGCGTATTGCGGAGCTGCTCAAAGCCGAGCATTTCCCCGTCATATTCAAAAACCAGTTCGATGTGGATGACTGGAAACGGTTCCTGTTCGCGCTTGCCGCCAGCCCGAGGTACCGCGACATCGGCATGGCCTGCTATGTGGATCATTACGACCCCGCGCTCGAAAAACAGTTCTCTGCGGTCACATATTTTCTGGAGGATAAAACCGCGTATATCGCCTATCGCGGCACGGATTGCACGTTCATCGGCTGGAAGGAGGACTTCAACATGGCTTTCATAAGCCCGGTCCCTTCGCAGCAGGACGCCGTGGAGTATTTAAATACCATGGCAAAGTACATACCGAAAAAATTCGCGCTGCGCGTGGGCGGCCATTCCAAGGGGGGCAACCTCGCGGTATACGCCGCGGTAAAATGCAATCCCAATATTCAAAACAGAATCGTCGACGTATACAACTTCGACGGCCCCGGCTTTAAAGAAAGCGTGTTTGAAAGCCCGGAGTTCGCGCGTATGAAAGGCCGCATCCACACGACGCTGCCCGAAGCCTCGCTGATCGGCATGCTGCTGCAGCACCACCAAAGCTACTCCGTGGTAAAAAGCAGCAACCGCGGCATCATGCAGCACGAGCCGTTCTCATGGGGCGTGGAAGGCGACGGTTTCGCCTACGCGGATCAGGTCAAAACCGCCGCGCTGCACCGCAGCATCACGCTCAATAAATGGCTGAGCGGGCTCAGTGACGAGGACCGCAGGCGCATCGTGACCGTGCTGTTCGACGCCATCGAGAAAACCAACGCCAGCACATTGCAGGAGTTTACCGAGAACTGGCGCAAAAGCTTCGTCGCGATTTTAAGCGCGATCAAGAATACCGACCCCGGTTCAAAGAAGTTCCTGTTGCAGTCGGTTGCCGAGCTGGCCAAGCTTTCCTTTAGCAAGCTCGAACAAGCGAAATAATATTCTTACGATAAAAAAGCCTCCCTCTAAAGAAACCTCTGAAGAGAAAGGCTTTTTTTTTACGCCTTTGCATATACCTTTACGGGAGGGGTATATGAAGCGTGCCGTTTTATCCGTACTCGCGTTTTTGTACGGCTGCGCCGCCTGCGCCGTTGCGGCGCTCATTTACGTTGCGCTCACGCTATTCCCCCCGAAGAATCATTTCTAGCGCCGCGTCACTCGCTTTGCGCATACCGCCACTTTCCGCCGCAGAGGCGGTGCAGCTCCTCAGTCAAATGAAACCAGCGCATCGTATCGTTTCTCTCCGGGTAAAACTCAAAGAACTCGCTTTTATAGAACGTATAGAACCGCGAGATATCCGTACACATGCCAAACGTCGGCACGGCGTCGGTTGAAAGCGCAAACGTAAACGGCATGCCGTCTTTCGTCCCTTCATATTTGAGCCCTGCCCTTGATAGCGTCAGCGTACCCTCCCCCGCAATCAGAGAAGTCTCAGCGCTGCTCAGCCGCTTGTACTTGGGAAGCACACCCAGCTTCACCTTTTCGCTGAACGAAAAGTCCTGCCGCGCTGCCTCTTCCTTCGCCTTTTCCCGCTCCATCGCGTACCAGTGCGATATGGTTTCCGGGATCACACAGCTTTCATCCAGCGGAATCAGGTCGTAGTATTCGTTCACGCGCGCGCCGTTGCCGCACGCGTCGCAGCGGATGATGTCGCCCTCGCCGCGCATGGTGTGCAGCGCGCCGCACTTCGGGCATAAATACAGCAGGTCGTGCAGATTTTTTGCCATAGCGCCCTTGCCGTCAAACTTCGCCCGCGCTTGCTTGTTCCACAGGTAATCGTCGTGCGAAAGCTCGCGGTCCAGTATCGCCTGTATCTCGTCCGCGCTGAGCATATTTAGCTGCTCCGGCGTAAACAGCACATCCACGATGATATCCACGTGGCCCGGCCGCGTGTCGAGGCAGTGCTTTGTGTTGGTCATGTACCCGCCCGCGATCTTCGTATAATACACGGTGACGCCGAGGTGCTTTAGCAGCCTGCCGCTGCCGATCGCACAGGGCTGCCCTCCGCCCGAAATCGAGCTCATGCCCTCGGGGAACAGGCATACATGCCCGCCCGCGCGGATCACGCGGATAATTTCGCGCGCCGTGTGGACATCGGGCGTAAAGTTGCGCTTGGGGATCACCTGCATCAGCGAAAATATCGGGTAAAGGTGCGAACGGAAGAACTCGTTGTACCCCACCACGTAGTTGAGCCGGTGCGGCAGCACCGCGGGCGCGGTATACAGGTAATCCACGCGCGAGGCATGGTTGCTCACGAGCACGTACGCATTTTTGTCCTTCGAAGGGCGCACCTTATATGTGAAATGTACCCCGAGCTTTTTATTCAGCGCCAGCCTCCAGATGTTGATCAGCAAAAGATAGGGGATCGCAGGCGGCCTTTTCGCGTGCTTTGCCGCGAGCTTCTCCTGCAAAGTCGGCCTCTCCTTCATAGCGGCTCCTCGTTGTCCAATTATATTTGTAATCAAATTTAAGGTATCCGTCTTTATGAAAGCATACCATGGATTTGTCGAAAACAAAAGATATTTGCGGCAGCACAGTTTTTTACTCCGCGCCGTTTTTCAGCTTTTTACCTCGCCTCAGAATAATATTTCGTCTTATATGCAAGACTGAAATCAAAAGCAGTGATGAAAGAGGGATCATTATGAAAAGATGGTTTCTGATGCTGGCGGCAGTGCTCACCGTCGTTTTCACAATAGCGGGATGTTCGGGAGGCAACCAAGGCAGCGCTTCCACGACGGTCGCCGGAAGCAGCCAGACGGCCGCGATGAGCAATTCGCAAAGCCAGCCGTCCGAGAGCGAAAGCGGCTCAACGGGGCAAAAGATCAAACCCGGGCAATTAATTTCGCAGGCGGAAGCCGCCACTCTACTGGGCGCGGCAGTCAAGGACGGAGTATCGGCGGAGAACCCGCTGCTGTCGCTTAGCGTCTGCTTTTATAGCGCAGACAATCCCGCCTCAAAGGACTATTTGCAGATCGCGCTTATCCAAAAAAGCCAGGGCGGACAAAGTGAGCAAGGCGGACAGCCCAGCGAATCCGCTTCAAGCCAGCCCAGCGAATCCGCTTCAAGCCAGCCCAGCGCGTCGCAGTCGGGCGGGCAGAACGAAGGCATGCCGACAAAAGGCCTGTATGAAGCGCTCAAAATGCTGTTTTCGGACCCGAACACGCCCATTACAGGCCGCCTCGGGGACGACGCCTTTATCGCGACGCAGGGTACCGGCATACTCTACAAGGAATACTTCATCTACGTTTCGGCAGGCAGCGCCACCCCCGATGCCGCAAAAGCGATTGTCGCGCAAGCCGGAGAGCTCGCGGTAGAAAATATCATGCGCCTCCTTGGGGAATAGCGTTTTTATTCGCCGCCCGGCAAAAACTCCTCGTGCAGCGCTTTTACCGCTTTTTTCGCGTCCTCAGCCCTGATCAGGCACGATATCGTCATATGCGAATCCGCGGTCTGCAGCACGGCGATGCCCTCAGCCGAAAGCGCGCGTATGATGCGCGCCATCACACCCGGCACGCCGCGCATGCGTTCACCGACCGCCGATACCTTGCCGAGCCCGCCGATGATCTCAAAACATAAATTCATGCCGTTCAAAAGCGCTTCCGCCTTCTCCGCCCGGTCCTCGTCGATCGTCACGACGACGCTTTCAGGGAATATGTTGATAAGGTCGATGCTGATACCAGCCTCCGCGAGCGCGCCCAGAATGTCCTTCTCCGCCAACGCCGTTACGCTGCTCACCTTGATCTGCGCCCTGCCTCCCGCATACACGATGCCCGAAAGCACGTCCTTGGGGCTCTCCGCGCGCGCCTTGTACGAAATGCGCGTACCGGCGGCGTCGCTGCCCGTGTTGCGCACCACGATGGGCACGCCGCCGCGCATCGCGATCTCCACCGCTTTTGGATGGATCACCTTCGCGCCGTGGTCGGCCATCTGAAACACCTCGCTGTAGCTCACGTCCGATATCACGCGCGCCTCGGCCAGCAGCCGCGGGTCGGCGGTCATCACGCCGTCCACGTCGGTATAGATTTCAACCGCCTCCGCTTTCAAGCCCAGCCCGAGTATCGCGGCAGTCGTGTCGGAGCCGCCGCGCCCCAGCGTCGTCACATCCCCGCTTTGCGTGATACCCTGAAAGCCCGCCACCACCGGTACGACGCCCGCCTCCATCAGCTTTATAAGCCCCGACATATCGAGATTTGTATACGAAGCGCTGCCGAACCGGTCGTCGGTATAGATGCCCGCCTGCCAGCCTGTCACCGCGCGCGCGGCCACCCCGCGCGCCTCCAGCGCCGCCGTCATAACGACCGCGGAAATGATCTCGCCGCAGGACATGAGCAGATCGTTCTCGCGCAGCGCGATTTCGCCTCCCGCCTCAGCGCGCGCGAACTGTAAAAGCGTATCGGTCGCGTACGGGTCTCCCTTCCTGCCGATCGCCGAAACGACGGCCACGGGCGAAAAGCCGTTTTCGCGCGCCGCGATGATTTTATCCGCAGCAGCGGCGCGCATCTCGCCGGAGCGCACGGAAGTGCCTCCGAACTTTTGCACCAGTATTCTCATGTCGTATCCTTTCATTCCGCAATTCGCGGCATCCCCGCTTCCGCCGTGAAATCGGGTATTCCTACATCCAGAAGATATAATATTAATTATATATTATCAATATCTTTTTTACGGTTCCTGCTCTTTTAATCGTTACGGAGCCAGTTCATACTTGGCCATGCTTCCCTTGCATTTTCCCAGCTTATGCGGTATCGTTATTTTTACTGATTACCATACAGGGGATTATGCAATGGACGGAATACGCAAGCCCGAATGGCTTAGAAAAAGAACAGACCCCGTCGCGGAAGCGCAGATGGAAGCGCTGCTGCGCTCGCTCAATCTGCACACGGTATGCGAGGGCGCGAATTGCCCCAACCGCGGCGAATGCTTTAAGAGCCGCACCGCGACGTTTATGATACTCGGCGACGTATGCACGCGCGGCTGCCGCTTCTGCGCCGTCACCAAGGGGAAGCCGGTTCCGGTGGACCCGGACGAGCCGGAGCACGTCGCGCAGGCCGCTGAAAAATTGGGTCTCAAGCATATCGTGGTCACGAGCGTGACGCGCGACGATTTGCCCGACGGCGGCGCGGCGCACTTTGCCGCTACGGTCGCCGCGCTTAAAAGCCGCCTCCCGCAAAGCAGCGTCGAGGTGCTGATCCCCGATTTTCAGGGCAGCGAAAGCGCGCTGAATACGGTGATCGCATCGCGCCCCGACATCATCAACCACAACATCGAAACGGTTCCCTCGCTATACCCCACCGTGCGCCCGCAAGCCGTATACGCGCGCTCGCTTGAGCTTCTCCAACGCGTGCATCAAGCGGGCCTTGTCAGCAAGACGGGGTTTATGGTCGGCCTCGGCGAAACCGTCGCTGAGGTGCATGCGCTCATGGACGACCTTGTCGCCTCGGGCTGCGACATGCTCACGATCGGCCAGTATTTGCAGCCGAGCAAACAGCACCTGCCCGTCGCGGAATATGTGACGCCGCAGCGGTTTGAGGAATATAAGGCCGCAGCGCTCGGCAAGGGCTTTAAGTTCGTCGCGAGCGGACCTTTCGTGCGCAGCTCGTATCACGCCGCCGAAGGTATGGCGGAAGTGGGAAAACGATGATGGTCTATTTAACCCCGCCGCAGCCGTCCGATTTGTTGGGCGATATGCCGGTTTGGGATGGCAACGACGCCAAATTCAATTTCGCGCTCGAAAAATACGCGATGGACGAACTCAACGCCGCGGACGAATACTTTCTGTTCTGGCGTACCACGCCCACACTGATGATCGGCCGCTATCAGAACACGCTCGCGGAGATCAACATGCCCTACGCGCGCGTGCGCCATATCAGCATCGTGCGTCGCGTCACGGGCGGCGGCACCATATACACCGACCCAAACGGCTGGCAGTTTTCGTTCATCGTGCGCCAGCCCGGCGGCCGCAGCATCGAGTTCACCCGCTTTACGGCACCGATACTGGATGCGCTGCGTTCGCTCGGCGCGAACGCGCAGCTCACGGGCCGCAACGATTTGACTATCGATGGCAAAAAGTTCTCGGGCAACGCGCAGTACGTGCGCCGCGACGTCGTGCTGCACCACGGCTCGCTGCTGTTTGATACCGACCTTGACGAACTCGTGCGCGCGCTCAGCGTGGACTACGAAAAGATCGTTTCCAAGGGCATCAAATCGGTGCGCCAGCGCGTGGCCAACATCGCGGACTACCTGCCTCAAAAGATGACAAGCCTTGAATTTCGCGACGTGATGCTCTCCTTTTTGCTTAAAGGCATGGATACGTATGTGCTTACTGAGCGCGACGTGCGCCGCGTCGTCGAGATTCGGCAGTCGCTGTTCGATACATGGGAGTGGAACTTTGGCAGCGATCCCAAATTCAACGTACAAAAGGAAGGCCGCTTCGCGGGCGGCAAGCTTTCCGTGCAAATCTTTGTGGAAAACGGCTGCATCGCGAACATTCATTTCTACGGCGATTTCTTTGCGAAGGAAGGCCTCGATCAGCTTCAAACCGCGCTGATTGGTTGCCGCTATGAAGCGCAAGATGTCCGCGCCGCGCTGACGGCGGCGAACGCGCCCGACTATTTCTATCAGATCACGCTGGATGAAATTCTAAGCTGCATCATATGAATAGCTTACTCCTTGATGTATGAACAGCAGTAATCCGCGACTTCGCCCGCGGATACCTTGAACTTGCTGTTTGCGGGAACCTCAAACGCCTGCCCCGCCTCAAAGAAAGCCCACTCCCCGCTGCCGGGCAGCAGCGCGCTTATCTTGCCTGCCAGCACCTCCATGCGCTCCCTGTCCGCCGTGCCAAACTCGTACTCCCCGGGTAGTATCACGCCCAGCGTCTTTCTCGTACCATCGCTAAAAATCACCGTGCGGCTCGTTACGCTGCCGCCGAAATACACATTCGCTTTTATAATCACCGTTACATTATCGAACTGATCCATCGAAAACTTCCCAAAATATCAGCCTGCCCTCTGCCGTTACTTATTCCTTTTCCGGTTTGGCTTTGGCCTTTGTTTCATCTTCGCCCCCGTCCACCGTCTCATCGTCGTCTAAAGATGCGTCTTGTTTCTTGCCGCGTCGCGCAAACAGCGGCTTGCCGTCCTTCTCCTTATGGATGAACAGCAGATAGATGCCGAGCATGATGGAGCCGACTACGAGGCACATATCCGCCACGTTGAATATCCACGGGAAGCCGATCTGGCTGAAGTCCAGAAAATCCCGCACTAGGCCTCGTTTGATATCCGTGCCCACAACTGTGACATTAAACAGACGGTCCAAAAAATTGCCCGCCGCCCCCGCCATCAGCAGCGACAAACATGTGCGCAGCCATAACCCCTGCTTCTTGCGCTGCGATACCATATAGAAGCCTAATACGATCAGCGTCAGCGCCGTGGCGATGATGAAGAACCACCGCTTTCCCTGCAATATGCCAAAGGACGCGCCTTCGTTCTCCACGAATGTCAATCGAAATGCCCCTTCGATAACGGGCATCGATTTTTCCGGCAGCTTTTCGAGCATCGGCATAATCCAAGCTTTGGTCGCCTGATCCGCCACGACCGCCAAAATAATAATCAGCAGCTGCATCACAAATCGCTGCGCATGCACCTTGTCATAAATCCGTTTAATAATTCCCCGCACCTTGCCCTCCTGTGATCCGTTTTATATCGGGTTTTCCTTGCCCTCCGCGAGCCGCTTTAAGTTAGCGCGGTGCGAATACCATACGAGTATGAACAATAACGCGCTGGCCGCGTGGTGCCACCAGTCGCCGTATACGAAAACGACCGAGCAGGCCACCATCAGCGCCGTGCCGAACAATGAACCGACCGAAACAAACCTTGTGATCGCGATGATCGCGGCGCATAGCACAAACCCCGCCGACGCGGGCCACGTCATGATCACGAGGAATACGCCGAAGCTTGCCGCGACACCCTTGCCGCCGCGAAACTTTAAAAACACCGGCCAGATATGCCCCACCACGGCGGCCACGCCGCCGATATACGCGCCCATGGGCACGATTTGCCGCACCCCGATATCGATGAGCGGCATCGCGCCTGTGCTGGGCTGCGATAACAGCAACCCGCCGATGAGCGCCGCGCCCGCACCTTTGGCCACATCGCCGACAAACGTCACAAGGCCGACCGCCCAGCCGTAGTTGCGGATCACATTGGCCGTGCCCGCGTTGCCGCTGCCCACCTCGCGGATATCCTTGCCGTGGAATATCTTTGCGGATATGTATCCGAAAGAGATGTTTCCGATCATGTAACCGGCAATAGCGGCCGCTGCGCAGCGCAAAATCATCATCCAGTCCATTTAGATACCTCGGTCATCACTGTTTTATCCCGGCGGTTTTTACCGCATATCAGGTTTTTTCGTTCTTGTTCCTTGCCGCGATTTTAATGGGCGTACCCGAAAAATCGAACGACTTGCGCAGGTAATTTTCAAGATACCGCAGATACGAAAAATGCATCAGCCGCGCGTCGTTGACAA
>CAYNFL010000039.1:8121-11233 GCA_964396465.1 uncultured Christensenellaceae bacterium | reverse complement strand
GTCGTTCATCCGCGAACAGGCCGCGTATCTGCTGCCTTCTGCCTCCGCAGCGCCCGATTCCGTTCCCGCGTTCGCATAATTGAAAAACAGCAATATAAAAACCGGCTTCCGTTGAAACCGGTTTTTTATAATTCATCCGTCAGGGAACCGTAATATGCATGATCACGTTGGACGGGCTGTCCAGACCGTCGCCGATGTCGTACCATACGACTTCCTTGCCGTTTGCGCTCCCCAGCATCGAGCGCGTCATCGTGGTGTCAGATGACAGCCGTCCCGTTGAACCGTCGGCAAAGTAGTAGATGTATACCATATCTTGCAGCGTATAAACGACGTAACCGTCACCCACATCATAGTTAAGCACATCGGTTGCAATCGTCACCGGTGCGGAATAAGTATCCCCGCTCTTTTTGCACATCACCAGATTGGTCCCCGCGGCGCCCGTGCCGTCGAGGTATACGATGTAATCCCCGTATATCAGCGGGTTATATACGAACGTTCCGGGTATGAAGCGCATAGCCTGTTTATCCCCGCCCTCGGTTAGCGGAATGACAACGACCTGCACCCCGGGCAATGCCGACGACGTTTCTTGTGAAACGAGCGTATCCTCGCCTTCCGGCTGTACATATACGATCCCGCTGTCCCCGATATATGCCCAGCTGTACGACAGGCAGGTATTCGCGAATGTTTCGATTTCCACGCTTTCCTGCGTCGCAAGGTCATACACATACAGCCTGTCCGTGCCGGCGGTCGGTTTGCCGCTTTGATCCGTGCCTCTGCCGGTCTGCTGCATCCATACGGCGTATTGCCCCGAAATCGAAACGACAGGTTTGCCGAACAGGTATTCGCGCATCACAAACGTTTGGCCGGTTGCGCGGTCCATGCCGCATACCGCGCCGCCATATTCGGATTTGCAGTCCAGATATACAATATAGTTCTCATTGAATTTTGGCTCAAAAAGGCTCGTATATTTTTTTGTAATCCCCGCTACCTCTGTTACCGTTTTCTCCGTCATATCGTAAATCACAAGCCGATCCAAATCCGGTGCGGATTCGAGCTTGTCGCCCGTGGAGAATATCACTTCATTTCCGAAAACATACGGGTCGTTGATGGATTTGTACTCAATGACCAGTTCCTCCGCGGCATCCGACATATCGTCCTTTGCCATCGGCGTAGGCACAGGCGTCGCGATGGCGGAAGGCGCGGATGTCGCGACCTCGTCATCTCCCTTCCCAAACAAAGGCACAATAACAAATATAATGACCAGCACGAGCGCGACAACGCCGAGCCCGATACCCCCGAACAGCAATATCGGCCTTAAGTCAAACCGCATCCTCGACAGGCCGCGGCCGCGTCCTCTGCCCCTGCGTTTGATGATGCTTTTTCTTCTGTGGTACTTGCTGAGCCTTGATAACACGGTATTCTCCTTCCGGCGGTTATAAAACCATTATAACAAAAACAGCTTTAATTACAACCTTCATATGCTTCGCGTCCGTCCATACCCCAAATGGGTTTGGTCTTTAAAAAAAGCCAGCGCTTCAGCGTTAAACTTTGCGTATTTTTCCTCGTTAATGAAATGCCCGCAGTTTCGTATACGTATATGGCTCGCGCCCGGTATCGTTACGGCATAAACGCGCTTCATTTCTTCGGTATGCATGCGGTCGTCCAAGCCGGAAAAAACGAGTACGGGCTGCCTTAAGCCCTTGAGCAGCGAGCGCGTATAGCTGTCGTCAAAATGCAGTATGGACATCACGAACGTTTCACGTACATCCCTGTTTTTAAACGGAGCGGCGTATCCCGCCACAACATCGTCCGTAATCTTTGTGGTATCAAAATACATGCCATACAATAGATTTTTTACATTGGATTCGCCTGCCATCAGCGGAAACAGTTTTCTCCCGGCCCAAGAGGTAAGCGCCCTTATTGAAAACGGATAATTCTCGTTGGGCCCTCCCGGCGATACGAGCACCACGTTACCGATCATTTCAGGCGTTTCAGCCGCTATGCACAGCGCAGCAAGGCATCCTGTGGAAAATCCGGCTACATCCGCATGCGCTATCCCGATCGCTGCCATAAACGCGCGAAGCACCTGCGATTGTTCCTCTACCGTATAGTAAATGTTCGGATGCCCGCTGTACCCGCAACCAGCAAGATCCGGCACGATCACACGGTAGCCGTGGTTCGCAAAAAACGAAATGCTGTGCCGCCACGCGAACAGCGACTGCCCGATTCCGTGAATCAGCAGCAGCGGATTCCCCCTGCCCTGTTCCAAATAATGAATACGCGTATTAAACCGCAGGTTCTTTTCACCGGTTTCCACGTCGCCAGTAATTTCAAACGAAACATCGGCAAACGCCCCGATATGCGCACTGTTTTCAAAGGGCCTTGTTTTTTTTGGCGTGTTCACGCTGCCCATCTCCCCTAACCCCCAATAAATAAAGCAGCAAAATCACACGATGCATGATACACATCATACTACAGCTCATAAAAGATAACAAGCCTCGTCTTCATGTTTCCGAAATATTTGTAACCTTACGGTAATACTTTGCTTTTCATCGCGCGCAGCCTTGAAAGCAGCGCGCCTGGCTTATTGAGCGCGGGGCTGACAACACATTGCGAATGCAGCGCATCCAACACTTTCCCTACCTGCGGCGAAGGCGCAATCCCCATCTCGCGCATCACGTCCTCACCCGTTATCGCAAGCTCCGATACGTCCCACGGCACGCGCGCATCGTCCATGCGCTTAAGCTCGGATAGCCAGCGGTCGGCAGATACTACGTTTCCCTCCTGCCTTCCGGAACCCAAAAAATCCGCGCGGCGCAACGCGATGAGCAGCGCAAAGTTCTCCCTGCCCAGCTTGATGGCACGGCGTCGGATCGTCAATGGTTTTGCTTTTCCCTCAAGGTCAAACATGTGATACCGGATCAGCGTCAGCACGGTATCGCGCGTCGCGTTGTCAAAACGCAGCGCCGTAAGCGTTTCGCGCGCCATTTTCTCGCCGATGATCTCGTGATCATACATGTTGCCGCTCTGCGAAAGCGCGCGCGGCTTGCCGATATCGTGCAGCAGCGCGGCCAGCCGCACGGTAAGCACGGGCGGCGCAGCACCGCACGAA
>CAYNFL010000039.1:5134-8111 GCA_964396465.1 uncultured Christensenellaceae bacterium | reverse complement strand
ATGCCATGCCACATTACGTCGTACTTGTGGTACTGCTCCTTTTGCGCCACGCCTTCGCCTTCTAACAGCGCGGGCAGCACAGAGGTCAGCGCGCGCGCCTTATGCAGCAGCGCAAGGCCGCGCACATGCGCGTCCGTTCCGCCAAGCTGCGGATACTTGGTATCCGCGAGCAATATTTTGATGAGCTCGTCGCGCTTGCGCTCTGCGGATATATCGGCCAAAATACCTGCGTACCGTTGCGCGCACGCCATGAGTTCCGGCGCTGCCTCAAAGCCCAGCTCCGCCGCGAAGCGCGCCATGCGCATGATGCGCAGACCGTCGTCGCGGATCGTGATATCCGGATCCTTTGCCGCGGCGCGCAGCACGCGGTCTTTGATATCCTCAAAGCCGCTGCCCGTGGGGTCGATGATTTTTTCTGATGAAATATCCAGATACATGGAGTTAGCGGTAAAATCCCGCCGACGCGCGTCTTTTTCGATATCGTCCGTGAACGTAACACGGCTCGGGCGATGCTGCCCGCCCGAAGGGTATACGTCGCTGCGGAACGTAGTGTGCTCGAATATATGCCGCTCGTTGCCAAGCCGCAGATGCAGTTCGACCGTACCGAGCTCTATCGCTTTCGGCACAACGGCAAGCCCCGCGCCGCGCGCGATGTCCATCGCCTCTTCCGGCGTTGCGGCAGAACAGATGTCCACATCGCCGCCCGATATGCCCAATATTGAATTGCGTACAAAACCGCCCACGAGGTAAAGGCAATACCCGCGGGCGGAAAAAAGATCGGATAGTTGTTTGACACCCCGTGGCAGATTCACTCGATCAGCTCCGCGCGGTATACGCGCTGCGCCGGGCCGGTCATCAGCACGCGCCCGTCGTCAAGGTAATCGATGATGAGCTTTCCCGCTTTTAAATGCACCGCCGCGCGGCGGTTGATAAGCCCCTTGCGCGCCAGCGCCACCACGCTTGCGCACGCGCCCGTGCCGCACGCCAGCGTCAGCGCCGCGCCGCGCTCCCACGTTAGTACGCGGATGTTGTCCCTGTCGATCACCTGTACAAAATTCACGTTGGTTTTGCGCGGGTACATCGAATGCTTCTCAATCGCGGGGCCAAGCCTTACCGCCGTCTCTTCGTCCGTCTCATCCGCAAGCACCACGGTATGCGGCACGCCCATCAGCAGCGAGGTGACCGTTAGCTTTTGCCCCGCCGCCTCGATCTCGACGTCCGCGGCTTCCCCTTCGCCCTGCATGGGAATGCTTGCGCGATCAAAGGCAGGGCAGCCCATATCGACGCACACGCCCGTGACGACGCCGCCCTCCACGATGAGCTTCGGCTTCATGATACCCGCGAGCGTCTCCACCGCCAATTCCTGTTTGGCAACGATACCGCGCTCGTATACGTATTCGGCGAAGCAGCGGATGCCGTTGCCGCACATTTCGGCCTCGCTGCCGTCCGCGTTGATGATGCGCATGCGGATATCCGCCGTAGAGGAAGGCAGCACAACAAGTATGCCGTCCGCGCCCACGGACAGCCGCCGCTCGCAAAGCTTTGCCGCAAGCGCGTTCCAGTCGCGATTCTTGCCGTCATCCTCGAACAATATGAAATCGTTTCCGAGCCCGTGCACCTTCTCGAATACCATCGCGCTTCCTCCGCATTTTGATACCTTATTATACTTGCCAAATGCCATCTGTTCAACCGTCGCTGAGAAAAACCGTTTTTCCGCCGAGGGTTTTTTGTTATATGGAAATATGGTATGATAAGCTATCATCAATGGAGGTGACGGATGGATATTACAATCCGCCCCGTTGCGCTTTCAGATGCAGCCAGTATCGCACAGCTTGCGGACAATCCGGACATCGCGCGCATGACTGCAAGCCTGCCAAGTCCTTATACGCTGCAAAACGCAAAGGAATGGCTGGAGGGATTGCAAAAACACCCGGACGATCACGTCTTCGCGATTTGCAGCAAAACATTAATGGGTGTGGTAGGGCTTACGTACGATACCAATTCCGGCCGCGTTGAACTTGGTTATTGGCTGGGCAAGCCTTATTGGGGCAAGGGCGCGGCGACCGCCGCGGTTCGCCTCGCGCTTAATTACGCATTTAAAAAGCTCAACGCGCGTCGGGTTTATGCTTATTGTTTTGCGGCTAACTCCGCGTCCCGCCGCGTATTGGAAAAATGCGGCTTACAATATGAAGGCTGCCTTAGGCAGCATTTTATGCGTATGGGCACGCTGCACGACCTGCTGTGCTTCGGCTTGCTTAAAGAAGAATATTTAGAAAAGGATGCGACATGCAAACATGCGGACGATTGATATTCTCGCCAAAAAGCGGGACGGCGGCAAGCTCACCCGCGAGGAGATCGATTATTTTATTCAAGGCTATGTGGCCGGAGAAATACCCGACTATCAGGCTTCCGCGCTGCTGATGGCTGCCTTTATACGCGGCCTCGACAATGAGGAAACCGTCTGGCTAACGGAAGCAATGGCGCGTTCGGGCGACATGGCCGATCTCTCGGCGCTGGGAATTGTCGCGGACAAGCATTCGACCGGCGGCGTCGCGGATACCACCACGCTGCTCGTCGTGCCGCTTGTGGCCGCCTGCGGATTAAAAGTCGCCAAGATGTCGGGCAGGGGCCTTGGGCATACGGGCGGCACATTGGACAAGCTCGAATCCATCCCCGGTATGACGACGGCGCTGGGCATGGACGCTTTTCTCTCTCAGATACAATCGATCGGCGCGGCGGTGATGGGGCAGACGATGAAGCTGTGCCCGGCGGACAAGCTGCTTTACGCGCTGCGCGACGTCACCGCCACGGTGGAAAGCTTGCCGCTCATCGCGAGCAGCATCATGAGCAAGAAGCTTGCCTCGGGCGCGGGGCTCATCATGCTCGACGTGAAAACAGGCAACGGCGCGTTTATGGCCGATCCGGATGACGCGCGCGCGCTCGCGGAGTCGATGGTGCGCATCGGCGCCATGTCGGG
>CAYNFL010000039.1:3753-5124 GCA_964396465.1 uncultured Christensenellaceae bacterium | reverse complement strand
CGCAAAACCGCCGCGATAATCAGCGACATGAGCCAGCCTCTCGGCAACGCTGTGGGCAACTCGCTCGAGGTGATCGAGGCCATCGAGCTGCTGCAATGCAAATACGGGGGCGACCTCTTAACCGTCGCGATGGCGCTTTCGGCCCGAATGCTGCGCCTCGCGGGGATTGCGCAAAACTTGGACGACGCTCAGGCGATGCTGTCGGACGCGCTGCGCAGCGGGCGCGCGCTTCGTAAGCTCGGCGAAATCATATCCGCACAGGGCGGCGACGCGCGCATCCTTAAGGATACTTCGCTGATGCCGCGCGCGCATCTTGTTGCCGCTGTAACCGCGACGCAATACGGTGTGGTGTCCGGCTTCGATTGCCGCGGGCTGGGCGTTGCGGCGGGAGCGCTCGGCGCGGGGCGGCTCACCAAGGACGATACGATTGACCTGTCCGTCGGATTTATTCTAAAAAAACGCATCGGCGATACGGTGAAGCCGGGAGACGCATTGTTTGAAATTCACGCAAACGATGCGGCAAAAATGGCGCAGTCGCAGCAAACCCTGCCCGGCTGCGTTACGATCTCGGATACTGCGGTGAAGCCGCCGCTTATCCATGGTGTCATCGAATAAAACGCTGTGGTTTCCCGGAATTGCCGCTTCATCCAGCAGTAATCTGCTGTATCCTGAAAAAACCGCCGAAAACGTAAGAATGTTCATTAATCCGTAATAATTCCGTAATAATCACCATCCCGCCTTCATTTTGGGCTTTCAGCGCGAATAACGCCAATTGCCTTATTATTTCGGCATCGGTATACTAAAATTTGAATATGACGAAGGGGCGAAAAATGCGAAGAAAGCGGTTGCTGTTGTGGTTGGTGGTGATAGCAGCTGTGTTTGCTTTTATCTCCACTGCTTTTGCAGCAGAACGCTACCAGATACTGATGATCGGAGATCAGGACGAATACGTGGCCTCGTTGCAGCAAAAGCTCATCGACCTCGGATTTATGGAGGGAAAGGCCACCGGCTATTTCGGCACGGTTACGCAGCAGGCGGTAATCGATTACCAGACAAAACAAAATATCACCGTGGACGGCAAGGCAGGCCCCAAGACGCTGTCGATGCTGATGGGTAAAGATTTTACAATACCGCGCAACCGGCTTGTGAGCGGCATTGAAGACGTAGGCGCTTATTACCCGGGCGATAAGGGAACCGCCATTGCCAACCTGCAAAAACAGCTGCAAACGCTGGAATACTACGGGTATGGCGCGATTACGGGCTATTATGGGCCGGTAACGCAGCAGGCGGTGATGCGTTTCCAGCGTACCAACGGGCTTATCGTGGACGGTATTGCGGGCAGCGAAACGCTCTCGCTGCTCGCCTCGGGGA
>CAYNFL010000039.1:0-3743 GCA_964396465.1 uncultured Christensenellaceae bacterium | reverse complement strand
TGTGGAAGCGCTGCAGTCGCGCCTCAAAGAGCTGGGATACTATACGCAAGGCAGCGTCACGGGGTATTTCGGCACAGTCACGGAAAGCGCGCTGATGGAGTTTCAAGCGCAATGCGGGCTTGCCGTAGATGCAAACGCGGGCAAAGAGACGCGCGCGCTGCTTTATTCGCCGGATGCTCCAGCATGGGACGGCAGGGGCCGCGTCGGCAACGTCAGCGATAAAACACAAGCTTCATCTTCAGTCGATAAAATGCTCGCCTTCGCTGCGGCGCAGCTCGATAAAAAATATATCTACGCCACCGAAGGCCCGTCCTCGTTTGACAGCAGCGGCTATATATACTACGTGCTGAAGTATATGGGTATCCCCACGGCGCGCCGCAGCGCAAGCGGGTTTTCGAGGGTGGACAGCTGGATTATGATCACATCACAAAACACCCTTTTACCGGGAGACCTGTTGTTTTTTAAATCGGACGCCAACAGCAGCATCTGCCACGCGGGGATTTATCTCGGCGACGGCCAATTTTTCCACGCAAGCGCGAGCGGCGGCCGCGTGATGGTCAGCAGCATGGCGGATTACTACAGCCGCAATTTTGTGCTGGCAAGGCGGGTTTTTTGATCCACTGGCGTATCCATGATATAAAAAGAGCGGCTTTAACATTTAAGCCGCCCACAGCGTACAATTCTATTCAGTAAATCTTAAGCTTCTTCTTTTTCCGTTTTACCGACCAGCCGCTCCAGCGCCTTGTTCACCACCTCGGATATCTGATCGCGTGCGGCGCGGTATTCTTGGATATCCTCCTGATACGGATCCATAATGTCAAAGCCGGTTTCACCCGGATACCCGTCCACTCTCGCGGCATACCCCAAGAGCGTGTGCATCTTTTCTTCCTCGTCCGGCGCCATCGCTTCCATCGCTTCGATGTGGCCCGCTTCCATCGCAAGTATCACATCGGCCCACTCCGCAAGCTCTTTGTCGAACTGCTGCGCGCGGTGCTTTTCGATATTGAGCCCGACCTCTTCCATTGCCTCGATCGCCTCGGGCGTCGCGCCTTCGCCCTCGCAGGCGAATGTTCCGGCTGATTTAAAAACAAAATTGTTATATCTACTTCGGTCTGCGGCGTCCTCCGCAAGTTCCTCCGCCATGGGGCTTCTGCATGTATTTCCCGTACATACAAAAAGAACATTCATCGTTTTGGCTTTTCCTCCTATACTTTTACGATATTATATGCCGCCGCTTTATACACGCGGTTCATTACGGCAAAACCGATACCCGCCTTGGGGATTGCTTCAAAATAGATGCGCGAGTAGCCATCCTCATCCGCCCCGCGCAGCAGCGCGTACAAGCTCTTGGCGATTTCGCTTGTGTCGCTTAAGCTGCCCGTTACGGCGATATCCCGCTTGCCATAGTATCGCCGATTCTCGCGCGTCGCGAGTATCAGCGGGGATTCGCCCTTTTTAATATCCTTATCATATAGGTATTTTATTGCTTCCGCAACAGAAATATTATTTCCTTCCACCACGGTGAGCAGCGCCTGCGGCGAATAGTGGCGGTATTTCATACCCGGGGAAGCGGGTTTATCCTCGCCGTTGGGCACAAACGACGGCGCGCATTCGCATTGTCCCAGCACGTCGCGCACCATCTCAAATGTCACCGCGCCGGGCCTCAGTATCACCGGCACTTCCTTTGTCATATCGATCACGGTGGACTCCACGCCCACGCGGCATTCTCCGTCGTCGAGTATCAGCAACTCTTCGCCAAAGTCGCTTTGCACGTGTGCCGCCGTCGTGGGGCTGGGGCTGCCGGATCTATTGGCGCTGGGCGCGGCGATGGGCACGCCCGAAGCGGAAATCAGCGAGAGCGCCGCATCGTTATCGGGCATACGCACGCCAACCGTATTAAGCCCCGCTGTCACCGCCTCCGGCACGATGCCACGGCTTTGCAAAACGAGCGTCATCGGGCCCGGCCAGAACATTGCCGCGAGCGCTTCCGCCGCCTCGGTAAACTCCACGAGAGATCGCGCCATCGCCATGCCGTCCACATGCACGATGAGCGGGTTATCGGCCGGCCGTCCCTTGAGTGCAAAAATACCGGCAACCGCGCCTGCGTCGAGCGCGCTTGCGCCAAGGCCGTATACCGTCTCGGTCGGGAATGCGACCAAACCTCCGGCTTGAATCACGCGCGCCGCGTCGATGATGGTTTGCTGGTAATTCTGCGATAATAGCCGTATCATTGAAGTGTATTGTACACCGGAATCGGTAAAAAATCAACATTTCCCATCCGCGAGCGCTACAAGCGATATATTTCCCGCCGCGCCGCACGACTCACCCGCAACTGCGAGCGCGCCGATGATGCCCGGAATATCGCAGACCAGGTCCACCGCGCGCGCGATATCCTTTTCCGTCTGTATCTCGTTTCCGAGCCTTGTCGCGCACGCGTCGGCAAGGCAGGCGTCAGTTGACACCACCACAGCGGCGTCCGCTTTGCCAAAGCTTAATGAGGGCCGACCGTGCCGGAAGAGGTGCAGACCGACATGGGCTGCGCTGACGAATCCACGGCGATGCCGATCTTCATGCTTAATGGGCTTTGCCCGGCGAAAACAGCGACATTGCTGATGCCGTTTGTTTTGATGAATATGTCGCCGCCGTTCTCGACGATCACTTGCGACGAATGTATAAGAAGAATTTCTCCGACATGTGCGGCAAACGCGCCCGCAACGGCTGCCATCGGCCCCACGCCCGCGGCAGCCCCCGCGCGGCACATGCGCACCGCAATCTCCGGCGCGCCCGGCAGCGGCTGCAAAGGGATAAGGCTTGTTAAAAATTCGGATTGCATTTTGATATAAGCGTCCAGCTCAAAGCGCAGCGCTTTGACGGCATCCCACGCCTTCTTTTCAAGCAGGGTTTCGGCGCAGATATAAAGCTCCGTCTGCTCGTATGCGGTGCGCCAGCTTAAAAGCGGCGTCTCGATACGCCGCCTGTATTTTTCCCGGTTATCGTAGTCAGAAATTCGCGTCATCGTCGAAGCTCTTGATCGCGCGCGCGGGGCAAGCGCGCACGCAATGCCCGCATAGCAGGCATTTATCCATCGTGAACTTTAGTTCCCACGTGTCGGTGTCCATCACGAGCGCGCCCGAGGGGCATACCGCGGTGCACGCGCCGCAGTGGATGCATTTGTCCTCGTAGCGGATTACGCTGTCGGTATACACCTTGACCGTGATGTTCTGGCGCTCGAGGTAACCGATCGCGTCGCTGATGCTCTCATTGCTGCCCTTAAGCTCGAGTATCATAAAACCCGTTTTGCCCGGCGATATGTACGCACGCAGTATGTTAAAGGTAAGTCCGCAGCTCACGAGCTGCGTCACGATTGGTTTATCCGTCTTCTCGGGCGGGAACTCAAGCCCCACCTTGATGCTCTTCTCGTCCATCATTTCCCCTCCGAATTCAGCGAGTTAATGCCCTGCCGGAAAGGCAGCGCGGCGGCGCTCTGCGTCATCACGAACGAGCCGTCCAGCAGCTTTGTTTTAAGCTCGCCCGCGATCTTTCTGGCTTTCATTAAGCTCGCAAGCGGCGCGGTGCGAATCCTCTTGCCGTCAATCTCAATCTCGCCCGAGCGCAGCTGTGCGTAGGATACGCGCGCGAGCACTCTGCGGCTTCGCGTGCTTTCACCGTAGTCGTATACATACGTATAAAGATGCTCGTTGCTGACCGCGAGGTCGGCCATCATGTCCTCGTCGAGCACGGGC
>CAYNFL010000038.1:0-11251 GCA_964396465.1 uncultured Christensenellaceae bacterium | reverse complement strand
AGCACGTGGGCGTCAAGCAGGTCATTATCGATCTGCAAAGCCTCGGGCTTTCGGTAAAGCAGGCGTTTCGCGCGCTGGAGCGCTACGGCGCGGCGGCTGCGGCGCTGATCCGCGAGAACCCCTACCGCATGATCGACGATATTTACGGCATCGGCTTTGAGCGCGCCGACAGGATCGCCGCGGGCATCGGCGTGGAGCCCACTTCCGACTACCGCATCGATATGGGCATCCGGCACGAGCTTGTGACCGCGATGAACGACGGGCATACGTGCCTGCCGCGTTACGAGCTGATTCGCCGCGCGGCGCTCATGATGGGCATTTCCGAGGCGCTCGTGGAGGCGCGCATATCCGCGATGACGCTCTCCGAGCAGATCGCGCAGAAGTTTGTCAACAACGTACCCGCCGTGTTCCACATGGCGGCTTATATCTCCGAGACGGACACGGCGCAGCGGCTTTACACGATCGGCCAATGCGCCCCGCGCGTACCCATCCGCGACGCGGCGGCGGCTTATGAGCGCTATATCGGCGGCGTGGAGCTTTCCGAGGAGCAGGAACGCGCCGTACTGATGGCGCTTTCCGCGCAGGTGGCTGTCATCACGGGCGGGCCCGGCACAGGCAAAACCACCATCATTAAAGCAATATTAAGCATATTCGAGCAGAGCGGCGTGACGACCGCGCTGTGCGCCCCCACGGGGCGTGCCGCCAAACGCGTCGAGCAAGCCACCGGGCGCAACGCCAGCACCATCCATCGGCTTTTGGAGTACGGCGTGGGCGAGGACGAGGGCTTCGAGAACGAGGCGCGCTTTATCCGCAACGAGGACAACCCGCTCGAAGCGGAGGCGGTGATTGTGGACGAAGCGTCGATGATCGACATCTTCCTGATGCGTTCGCTGCTGCGCGCGCTGCCCTTAGGTGCGCGGCTCGTGATCGTGGGCGATGCCGACCAGCTTCCTTCCGTGGGGCCGGGCAACGTGCTGCGCGACATGATATCCAGCGGTGTGTTCCCCGTGACGCAGCTCACCAAATTTTACCGCCAGAAGGAAGGCGGCACCATCGTGGAAAACGCGCACCGCGTCAACCGAGGCGAAAACCCGGAGCTGTATACCACCGGAGAGTTCATATTTATGCCCGAGACCGAGCCGGAAAATGTGATCGGCCGCATCAAACAGCTTTTAACGCAAGGCGAGCTGCCCGCGAAATACGATATTTTAGAGCATGTGCAGATACTCTCCCCTGTCAAAAAGGGGCTGCTCGGCGTATACAACCTCAACATGGAGATTCGCGAGCTGCTAAACCCGCGCCTTGTTTCCCGGCCGGAGGTGCAGGTGGGCGACACGCTGTTCCGCGAGGGCGACAAGGTGATGCAGACGCGCAACAACTACGGCATGGAGTGGTACTACGCCGACGGCATGCAGATGTATAACCGCGGCATGGGTGTATTCAACGGCGACCTCGGGCGCATCGTGTCCATCGACACCGACTTAAAGGAAGTGACGATACGCTTTGACGGCAACCGCGACGCGGCGTACGCCTACCCCGAATTAGAGCAGATCGAGCACGCCTACGCGGTGACGGTGCATAAGTCGCAGGGCAGCGAATTCCCCGTCGTTATACTGCCGATGCTTTCGGGCGGCGGGCGCTTCCTCTCGCGCAACCTGCTCTACACGGCGCTCACAAGGGCAATGGAGAAGGTGATTATCATCGGACGGCGGGAGAGCGTGGAGGCGATGGTCGCCAACAATCGCATACTTGGGCGCTACACGACGCTTGACCACGAACTCAAAGAGATCGGCGAAATACTGGGGGTGAGCGGATGAGCGGCTGGCTGACGAGGCTGATCGAAAGCATATTCCCCTACATCCCCAAATGCGCGGGCTGCGGCGTGGAGAAAGGCGCGCAGGGCAGCATATGCCCCAAATGCGAAACGGAGCTTTCCGCGCTGGCCGCTGGGCATGCGGAGATGATGGGGCTGAGCGCGTATTCTCTCTATTGGTACGACGGCATCGCCGCGCGTATCGTGCGCGGCTACAAATACGGCGATAAACGCTGGCTCAACATATTCATGGGCGATTCAATGGCGGAGGCCGCCAAAACGCTGGGCGGTTTTGACGCGGTGTGCAACGTGCCGCTGCACGAAAAACGCCGTAAATCGCGCGGTTTCGACCAGGCGGAATTGCTTGCAAAGCGCATCGCGGAGCAGATTAAAGTGCCGTATATCGCGGGCACGAAGCGCACGCGCAACACAAAAACACAAACGAAGCTGAATAAAGCGCAGCGAAAAGACAATATGGAAGGCGCGTTCGCGCCGAGCGCTTTGCTTTCCGGACGCGTGCTGCTCATCGACGATGTGCTGACCACCGGAGCGACGGCGGCGGCCTGCGCGCAGGCGCTTTTTCAGGCTGGCACGCGGGAAGCATTCCTGCTCACGTTCGCGCGGGCGAGGGAGGCAGGCGGCAGGTTTACGGATAGGAAGTAAAATGTTTGACGGTACAGGCCTCCGCATATTCCGTAAAAAGCCGCGGCGGTATGAAAGGGATAAAACCGGGTGAAAACATCGATATGATGATCTTTCGTATGGTTAATATTAAAAATGCAACCGCCGGTTGCGCAATTTCCAAGCCGGATTGATGGTACGCAACCGGAGAACTTGTTATGATTTGCTTGCGATCGCGAAGAAAACAAACATGAATCGAGGAATATAAAATGATATTAGCGGATAAAATTCTGACATTGCGAAAAAACATCGGCTGGTCTCAGGAAGAGCTGGCCGAGAAAATGAATGTATCGCGGCAGTCGATATCCAAGTGGGAAAGCGCGGCGGCGATACCCGACATCAACAGAATATTGGAGATGGCGAAACTGTTTGGTGTTACAACCGATTATCTGTTGAAGGATGATATTGAGAATACGGAGTATACCGATACGGACGAAACGGATAACCGTAACCGCGTATCTTTGCAGGAGGTAAACGATTTTCTAAAGAACAAAGCTTCAAACGGCAGACGGATCGCATTGGGCGTAATGCTTTGCATACTGTCCCCCGTGCTGCTGATTCTGTTTTCAGGCATGACGGAGACAGGGTGGTTGCCGCAAGGCGCCGCAATCGGCGTCGGTGTTGTCGTGCTGCTGCTGATGATTGCCGCGGCGGTTGCCATATTCATCATTGCCGGCGAGAGGATGAAACGATACAACTACCTGCAGACCTGTGACTTTGAACTGGAGTACGGCGTATCCGGCATCGTACGGGAAAAGCGGGCGGCGTTTGATAAGCGCTACCTTTTGAATATGGTGATCGGCGTCATGCTTTGTGTGCTGTGCGCGGTTCCGCTGATTATTGCCGGTATCGCCGGCGCATCGGCAATGATATGCATCGGCATGACCGCGCTGCTGTTGGTGATCGTATCGGTGGGAGTGCTTCTTTTGATCACCGCCGGTACGATAAAGGCAGGCTACGACCAGCTGTTGTCGGAAGGCGAATTTGAGCCGGAACAAAAAGAGAACAACAAAAGGGAGTCTAAACTCGGCGGTGTCTATTGGCCGGTCATTGTCGCGGTCTATCTGGCGTGGAGCTTCATCACAAACGATTGGCACATCACGTGGGTCATCTGGCCGATTGCCGCGCTGGTTTTTGCGGGCATCTCCGCCGCGCTGCGCAAAGAAAAATAACATTCGCCCAAGAGATATCGGGGCGGCTGAGTGCAGCCGCCCTTGCGGATAGACTATCTTTTAGCATTCAATCAGTGTCCGCTGCGACGCCAACTCGAACTCAGCCCTTTATTGAAACAGGGTTCAGCGGTTTCAATTCCTCCAATACGAACAGCCCGTCCTTTCTGACCAGCACGTCGTCGAACCAGATCTCTCCGCCGCCGTATTCGCTTGTTTGTATGCACACCATATCCCAGTGGATGGCGCTGCGGTTGCCGTTGTCGGCTTCGGCTTCGTAGGCGTTGCCGGGCGTAAAGTGAAACGACCCCGCGATCTTCTCGTCGAACAGTATGTTGCCAAACGCGCGCATGATGCGCGGGTTGAGACCGAGTGCGAACTCGCCGACGTAGCGCGCGCCTTCGTCGGTATCCAGCACCGCGTTCAATGCATCGGAATCCTGCTCGGCTGTGGCGCGGATAACGCGGCCTTTGGAGAATTCGAGCGACACTTTATGATAGACCTTGCCGTGGTACGGGCAGGGCGTGTTGTAGAGAAGCGTTCCCTCTACCGAATCGCGCACGGGAGCGGTAAAAATTTCGCCATCGGGGATGTTGTTCTCACCCGCGCAGATGACGCTGGGGATGCCCTTGATGGAGAAGGAGAGATCGGTGCCGAACCCCTTGATGCGCACGCGGTCGGTTTTGCTCATCAGCGCATAGAGCGGCTGCATATCCCTTCCCATTTGCGCGTAATCGACGCACGACACGTCGAGTATGAAATCGCAGAATTCAGTGTAAGGCATGCGCGCTTTTTGCGCCTGCCCCACTGTGGGCCAGCCGAGAAGCACCCACTTTTTATGGTTGGTCACGATGTCGCTCCACGGCTTGCGCACGCGCGAGCGCATCTGCATCGTCTCGGGGCTGACCTCGGAGAATTCCGCGTCGTTTTCCTCCGAATTGATCGATATATAGGCGTCGATGTCGTCGAGCGCCGCGGTATCCCAGCCGGTTTCGATGCGCTGCCGCTCTTCGGATGTATGCTGCGCCACCCAGCGCGAGACCTCCTCGTCGTAGAGCCGCACGAAAGGTAGCAGTTTCTTTTCGTATGCGAGCTCCAATAGCGCGCGGATCAGCGGTTTTGCGGCAGCCGGAGCCGATATCATCAGCTTTTCGCCGGGTATTGTATTTAAGCTGTGCTCCAAAAGGTTATTTGCGAGAAGCTTCAATCTTGGATCTTGCATGGCCTGCCTCCGGTATTTTAATGCGTTTCCATCCTAGCATAATAAAAACGCACATTCAATGAACTTATATAATAAGGTAAAATCAAACGTTTTTCGCCTTCAAATGGTTTTTCGCTATATTCAACAGTGCTTGATTTTTACGGGATGATACGGTATGATGTTACGCGAGTAGAACGGCTCATCATGATATTTTTATTGGATTTATAGGGCAAGGGTGTACGATGACGATAGCATTGGGGAGCGATCACGGCGGTTTCGAGCTTAAGCAAGCCGTCGCAGCTCATTTAAAGCAAAGAGGCTTTGAAATTAAGGATTTTGGGGTATACGATACGTGTGCTAGCGATTATTCCGACAGCGCGGTACCGGTCTGCGAAGCGGTGCTAAAGGGCGACGCCGACTTGGGAGTATTGGTCTGCGGTACGGGCATCGGCATTTCGATCTCGGCGAACAAGATTCACGGTATCCGCTGCGCGCTATGCGGCGATGTGTATTCTGCAAAGATGGCAAAGCTGCACAATAACGCGCAGGTACTCGCGCTCGGCGGGCGTGTCACAGGCATGGGGCATGCTTTTGAGATCGTGGACGCGTTTGTGGATACGGCATTTTCGGGCGAGGAGCGCCATGCGCGCCGCGTGGATAAGATCATGAAGCTGGAGGGCAGGTAGAGCCTGCCGCTCCTGTTTTATTTCGGGGTCCCCGAAAAGCGAAGCTTTTTGGGGTGATTTTAAGGGAGGGTACATATGGGCAGATTGGTAGTCATCGACCATCCGCTGATTCAGCACAAGATATCGCTGATACGGGACAAGCAGACAGGGACAAAGGATTTCAGGGAGCTCGTGGAGGAAATCGCAATGCTGATGGCCTATGAGGTCACGCGCGACCTGCCGCTGAAAGAGGTGGAGATTGAGACGCCCGTATCCAAAGCCAAGACGAAAGTGATCTCCGGCAAGACGATCGGCATCGTGCCGATACTGCGCGCGGGGCTGGGCATGGTGGATGGCATATTAAAGCTTGTGCCGGCGGCGAAGGTGGGGCATATCGGCCTGTATCGCGATCCGGATACGCTCCAGCCTGTGGAATATTACTGCAAGCTGCCGGAAGACGCCGCAGAGAGAGATTTAATCATTGTTGATCCGATGCTCGCGACGGGCGGCAGCGCTTGCGGCGCGATCACGCTCATTAAAGAGCGCGGCGTAAAAAACATCAAACTCGTATGCCTGATAGCGGCGCCTGAAGGCATCGCGGAAGTTCAAAAGGAACATGACGACGTGGATATATTTGTAGCCGCGGTGGACGAAAAACTCAACGACCACGGATACATCGTACCGGGCCTCGGGGACGCGGGCGACCGGCTGTTCGGCACCAAGTAACCCGCAGAAGGACTATGTATGGCATTGGAAGTATTAACTGAGATCAAGGCGGCCGAGGAAGCTGCGCTTGAAACGCGCCGTATCGCGGCAGCCGCGGCGAAGGAATCTGTTAAACTTGCGGAGCAGGAAGACGATGCGTACCGCGAGCAGATGATTGCAAAGGCGCGGGCGAACGCCGCAAAAACGGTAGCGGAAGCGCTGAGCGCATCCCAAAAGAAGCTGGATGCGCAGCAGGCACAGCGGCTTAAGGCGGCCGATACGCTGCGCGCGAACGCGGCAGGCAGGCTGCAAAGCGCGGCAAAGGCTTGCGTAGAGAGGATACTGAAGTAACATGGCGCTGTTGCAGATGAAAAAAGTGACGCTGATCGCTCACGCAACATCGCGCGCCGCCGTGATGAAAAAGCTGCAGGATTTAGGCGAGGTCGAGATTACATCCGCGCGGCAGGAAGAGCTGCACGCCGCGGCCGCGCCGGAGGCGCTCTCTGTGCTGGAGGGCAGGCTTTCGGACGTGCACGAGTCTTTAGCGCTGATTAAAAAATATGATGAAACCAAGACGGGTTTTTTAACGCCCAAACCCGCGATATCGCGCACAGAGCTTACAGATATGAGCGAGCGCTTTGCCGAAGCGGATAAAGCGATATCGCGTATGAAGAAATACTTTGATGAGATGAATGCGCTCAAAAGCCGCAGGCAGCGGCTGATCTCGCGCATCGCGCAGCTTCAGCCGTATGAAGGCTTTGACGCGCCGCTTCAAAGCATCGGCACGGGGCGATACACCACATCCATTCTGGGCACGATCCCCAATACCGCAGCAGAAAAATTTGAACAGATCAAACAAAGCTTTGCCGATCAGGCGTATTTTGAAATGATCGATCAGGCTAACCTTTCCGTGTACGTGGTAATGCCGCTCGAAGTTGCGGAGAAGCTCACAGGAGAGCTTAAGTACATCGGTTTTACCGAAGCGTATACGAAGGATCTTTTGGGTACGCCCAAAGATTTGATCAGCGACTTCCGCAGCGAGTGCGAAGCGATAGTGCGCGAAGCGGATGAGCACGAGGAAAAGGCAAAGAAGTTTGTGGAAGACAAGCTGACGCTGCAAGCGCTTGAAGACTATCTGAATAACGAAATTGAACGTGAACGCAGCATAGAGAAGCTCGGTGAAACAGGCGAAGCCTTTATGCTGGAGGGTTGGATCATTGCGGAGAAGCAGGAGGCTGTGGAAAAAGCGGTGCTTGAAGCCGCGCCCGAGGCATATCTCTTATTTCGCGCTCCGCTGGACGAGGAAACGCCGCCTACCGCGATACACAATAAAAAGCTTGTCGTTCCGTTTGAGGCCGTTACCGATATGTATTCCGTGCCGGATTCGCGCGGGTTCGATCCCAATGCCGTCATGTCAATATTCTACTTCCTGCTGTTTGGCATGATGATCGGCGACGCCGCTTACGGCGTGATACTCTCCATCGGCGCGTATATCGTGCTGCGGCTCAAAAAGCCCACGGGCATGTTTCGCAAGGTGACGACGATCGTGATGTTCGGCGGCTTATCGACAATAATATGGGGCTTAATATTCGGTACGGTATTCGCGATACCGGGCATTCCCGCGGTCATCAATCCGCTGGGCGAGGAGGGCGGCGCGATGAAGCTGCTCATATTGTGCCTTGCCGTAGGGGCGGTGCATCTGACGGCAGGGCAGGTCGTGGGCGCGTATATATTGATCAAGCAGGGCAAGTTCTGGGACGCGGTGTTCGATAAATTCACATGGATTCTATTTATGATCGGTGCGGGGATGATCGCGCTTGGCGGTGCGGTGGGTTCCGTGGGTATGTATATCGTGCTGGGTAGTCTGGCAGTTGTGCTTCTGACCGCCGGAAGAAGCCGCAAGGGCATATTCAAAAAGCTTATCGGCGGCTTTGGCGCTTTATACAGCGGTGTGACGGGGAATTTGAGCGACCTGCTCTCCTACTGCCGTTTGTTTGGCATGGGGCTTGCCACCTCGGTCATCGCGATGGTGTTCAATACCATCGGGAGTCTGTTCTTTGGATCATGGTACGGCTATATCATCGCTGCGATCATATTTATTATAGGTCATGTATTCAACATAGGAATCAACGCGCTGGGCGCTTTTGTGCATACCGCGAGGCTACAGTTTATTGAGTTCTACGGCCGGTTTTTCGAGGGCGGCGGCCATGCGTTTTCACCGCTTGGCATCAAGCTTAAAAATTTCCGGATAGAAGGGTAAGTACAAAGTCCGCTTTATGGCGGCTATAACAATAATGGTGATAAACCATAACGGAGGGAACACATGAGTGATCTGAATTTCTTTGGCGAATATACCGGCATGATTATTTCCACGCTGGGCGCCGTCATGGCAGCGCTGTTCGCGGGAATCGGCTCGGCAAGGGGCATGAACCTCGTGGCACAGGCGGGTGCGGGCTTTACCGCTGAAAATCCCGAGCGCTTTGGGCAGATATTGGTACTTCAGCTGCTGCCGGGTACGCAGGGCGTATACGGGCTGCTGGTAGGCTTCCTGATATTGATCAACAACGGCGTAATCGGCGGGGGGCTGATATCCGGCGCACAGGGTATCGTTTATTTTATCGGAGCGCTGCCAGCCGCTACGGTGTTATATTTCTCGGCGATCGCACAGGGCAAAGCAGCTGTCGCAGGCGTAGGCCTTCTGTGCAAACGCCCGGATGAGCAAGGTAAGGCAATGATGATGCCGTTGATGGTTGAAACCTATGCGGTATTCGCGCTGCTCATATCCATGCTGATCATACTGCTTGCCGGCAACGCATTTTAAAGGGCGTGATAGCTGTGGCGGGAGCGGAAAAACTGATCGAAAAAATTGCGGGCGACGCGCAGCGTGACGCAGAACAGTATTGGCATGACGCGGAAGTTAAAAAGCGGGCTATGCGCGAAGCGATTGAACGCGAAATCGAAAGCGCCGCAGCGCAGATTGAGCACGAAACTGTGGAGACCCTGAAAGAAAACGAACGGCGCATGGCCTCCGTTTTCGATCTGGAGAGCCGCAAGCAAATCCTCGCGTCCAAACAGGAAATGATGGGCAAGGCGAAAGACCTTGCGCTGGAGCTGCTGCTTAAGCTTTCCGATAAGGAATATGTTTCGCTGATGAAAAAGAAGCTGCTGGAATGCGCGAAATCGGGCGAAGGCAGTATTGCCGTGGGAAAAGCGGAGAAGCGGCTGAATGAAGCGTTTTTGCAGGACGTTAACGCGGAGCTGAAAAAGACCGCGGGTAAGGGCAGCATTACGTTGCTGTCCGAGCGGCGCGATATCAAAGGCGGCTTTATCTATATCGAAGGCGGTATGGAGGTCAATATGTCGCTTGAGGCGCAGCTTGGTGAAGTGTGGCACGAAGCGGAGACAGACGTCGCAAAGATATTGTTCGAATGATATGAGCGGGTGGGATATGTCGGAAAGCACAAGCAGCTACCCTTACGCCTCGGCGCGCGTCATGGCGCTGGAGGGCAGGCTGATCAGCAAGGATAAAATCACGCGCGTGATCGAGGCGAAGGACTACGACGCCGCAATGCGTACTTTGGGTGAAATCGGCTACGGGCAGCCCGCCCCGGCCGGGGCTTCCTTTGAGCAGCTCATCGAAAAGGAGCTGACGGAGGCGGACGCGCTGCTTGGCGCGATATCGCCCAGCGAAATATTTACGCGCATCATGCGCACCGGGCGGGATTTTAATAACCTTAAAGTGCTGATCAAGCTGTTGATGCAGGACAAACCGCTGGGCAGCGTGGCGCTTTCTCCGGGTAATATCCCTGTGGATACGCTGAAAAACGCAATCAGCGAAAACGACTACCGCGACCTGCCGGATACGATGACGGCGGGACTGCAATATATCGACCGGACTTTCGCGGCTGCGGCGGATGCGTCGATCGTCGGCATTGCGCTGGATCGCGCGTATGCCAAAGAGATTCGCGGGCTTCTCAAAGAGATGAAAAACCCGCTCGTCACGGAATACTTTCAGGCGTTCTTTGATCTCACCAACTTCATCGCGCTGATGCGTGTGCGCGCATCGGAATACGGCAAAGAGACATTTGAACGCGTGTTCGTCAAGGGCGGCACCATTGATAAAAGCGTATATGCCAAGGCGTTTGACGCGACGAACGAGAACATTCTGACCGCAGTGGGCGAGTACCGCGGCGCGATAGCGGAAGCGTTCGCGGACTACCTGAAAACGGGCAGCCTTTATATGCTGGAGAAAGCGCGCGACGATTATCTGCTATCGCTGATTGAAAAAATGCGCAACGACATGTTCGGCATCGGGCCGCTCATGGGGTATTATATCGCCAAGCAGCGCGAGGCCGAAGCGGTGCGCATGGTGATGACGGGTAAACTCGGCGGCATCAGCGAGGAGACAGTGGCGGAGCGCTTAAAAGCGCTCTACTAAGAGGGGATTCGGTATGAACAGAATCGGCGTGGTCGGTGATATCGACAGCATATTGGGTTTTAAAACGCTCGGCATCGAGGTGTTTCCGGCCTCGGGCGCGGAGGTCTCCAAGGAGATATTCCGGCTTGCGACCGAAGGGTACGCGATTATATTCGTGACGGAGCAGGCGGCGGAGGCCGCCGCCGAGACGATCGACCGCTTTAAGACGCAGCCGTTTCCCGCGATCATACCGATACCCGGCAACCGCGGCACGACGGGATTTGGTATGAAGGGCATCCGTGCCAACGTGGAGAAGGCGATCGGCTCGGACGTGATATTCAGAGACGAATGATAAAGCGCTTTGCGCTGTTGCGATACAAACCAGTTTTAATCCGAACAGGAAGGGAAAGCATATGGAAGGCAGAATAGTCAAGGTTTCCGGTCCGCTGATCGTGGCAAGCGGCCTTGGGCAAAGCGAAATGTACGATGTCGTCCGGGTCAGCGAACAGAGATTGATCGGCGAGATCATTGAGCTGAGAGGCGACATGGCTTCTATACAGGTGTATGAGGAGACGAGCGGCCTTGGGCCCGGGGAGCCGG
>CAYNFL010000037.1:0-11319 GCA_964396465.1 uncultured Christensenellaceae bacterium | reverse complement strand
TTATGCTGCTGATACGGCGCAACCGTGAATTGCGCGCACAGGTGGAAGAAGCGCTGACAAAAGCGCTTTCCGCGTTTGTGCTCGCGCGCGTCGCGATGAGCCGCGAGGCGATGGACGAAGCGCTGCTGTTTCCGGTGCGCGAGGCGGAGGTCAGCGTATCGAAGGCCAATATCATGAGCGTACATGTGCCGCGCATACGCTATAAGGAGAAAGAGCGGGCGCAGGTGTTTTTTCCCTACGGCATGCTGACGACCTCGGCGGAGCTTGATGGCGCGATAGCGAGCCTTTCCAAAGTGCTGCCGCAGATGGTGGAGCTTGCGGAATTGGAGAAGACGTGCAACCTTTTGGCCGACGAGATTGAGAAGACGCGGCGCCGCGTGAACGCGCTCGAATACGTGATGATACCGCAGCTGGAGGAGACGATCAAGTACATCCGCATGAAGCTCGACGAGAACGAGCGCGGCAGCCTCGTGCGGCTGATGAAGACAAAGGAAATGATCGCCGGGAGAGAAGGTAAATGAGGGAGCGTAGGCTCCCTTTTGTGTGTGAGTGAAACACAGGCGCGCAGTTAACGCTGTATATGCTGGGGGACGAGCTGGTGCTGGCAAGAGAGATTTTGGTACCGTAAGACAGAATTATTTCATCAAATAAAAGCACCGCTGGCACAAACGCAGCGGCGCACGTTTTTATGTTTATTCCTGCTGGGTTTTCTTTTTCTTTAGCTTTACGTACATATTGAAATACGCGTACTGGAACAGCGCCGCGACCATGAGTACGAGCGCGAAGCTGATGAAGTATACGTTCCACGGGGCGACATATTTGTAGAGGAAGTTAAACGCGATGGCCGTGTTGAGTATGAACGCCGCAATTTTACCGAACGTGTTGGAAGGCGCAACGAAACCGTGCGCGTAGAGGAATATGCCGCCGCCGATCATGAGCGCTTCCTTGACAAGCATCACGATCAGTATAAACGGCGGAAGCACCGCAAAGCCGCGCGCGCCGGGTACGGTGAACGCGATCACGGCGAATATCGCCATGAGCTTGTCCGCGAGCGGGTCGAGCAGTGTTCCCGCGTCGGTGATGAGCTTGTGCTTGCGCGCAAGATAGCCGTCAAGCAGATCCGTACTGCACGCCACGACGTAAACGGTCAGCGCGGGTATCATGAGGTCGAAATAGATGAGTATCGCGCTTGCCGGCACAAGCCCCAGCCGTATCAGCGTCAGTACATTCGGCGCGTTCAGCGGTATCCTGCTCAAAGCGTCCCCCTCCGTCTTGAAGAAAAATAATAATAATAACCGGGCTGCCAAGTGCATCGCTTTGAAGCTGCGATTGTGCACAAAAATAATAAGGCCGCCCTCCGGTATCATTATACCAGCAAAACGGCCTTTTGCCTATCCTATTTAGCCAATGGGCGCGGCGTGTTTAAAAGAAATTTTTCCGCCTCGGCACTCCAGAAGCCGCCGTTTTTTTCGGTGATTTCAGCGAGGCCGCGAAACAGCGGTGAATCCTGACGGCCGAAATCTGCGATCGCGGTCAGCGGCATCGAGATGTGCGTGTAGATGAGCTTTTTGCCGCCGGGTATTTCATCCAAATGCAGCGTGGCATCGATTACGCTATCGAGCCCGCCCACGTGCGTGATCATTGCGGCGGGAGTAAGTATACCTTTTGCCATCATGCGCAGCGCTTCGCGCATGTCGTTGTTGTTGCCGCCCGAGGTACCTACGATATGCGTGTAGTTATAATGTACGTTGTAAAAGTTGAAGCTTGCGGAGAAGCGTTGATCGGTCGGCCCCGCGAAGAAGTTGAGGCAGCCGTCCTTGCCGAGCAGCATATCGCCTTGCTCCACGACGGACTTTACGGGCGCCATCACGAGCACATCGTCAAAGCCGATGCCTCCCGTGAGCGCGCGAATCTCTTCAATCTTCCCCGGCTCTTTTGTGTTGATATAGTGAAGCGCGACGCCCTGCTTTGCCGCTTCCTCCACCGTGTAGATGCGCGCCGCGCGGGAAAGCCGGGTATCGTCGATATCCGTGACGACGAGCAGGCCGGGCCGACGATCGCAGTGCAGCGCGTAGTCGATCGCTCCGAGGCCCATCGGCCCCACGCCCGCGAGTATCGCCATGCTGCCGCCTTCTTTGATGCCCATGTCGTGTACATAATCGCCCTGGCGCGTGTGGTAGAACGCTTGGAACGTACCGACGATGCAGCTCATCGGCTCCGCGAGAGATCCGTAAAAGTACACGTCGGAATCGTATTTGAGCACACAATCCATAATAACCGCTTCGGGAGGGATCACCACGTATGTTGCGTCCCCGCCGATATACGGGTAAGAGTATCCGGGCGCATACTGAGAACCTTTATAATTAAAGGCGGGTTGAATCGAGAAGTTGTCCCCCGGGGCGAACAGATGCTTCCATTTCCCGCCCACTTCGATGATCTGCCCGCAGAACTCGTGGCCGACTATGGTCGGATTCGTTGCGATATCATCCGGGATGCGTTTGTGCTCTTGTCCCTGCATCGCCGCCTTGTGCGTGGACATGCACAGACTGTCCGAGACGATTTTGGCGAGCATCTCGTCTTCATTAATCGCGGGAAGAGAAAATTCCTCCAAGCGAAGGTCGTTTTTGCCGTAGATTCTGACTGCTTTTGTCCTCATATGCTGCCTCCTTTAAACCACCGTAACGGTCGTTTTTTGTTGAATCTTTTCTAAAACATCGTTGCCAATGCCCCGATCTGTGATGAATTCATCGATATCGCTCCACTCCGCGAATTCGATTACGGCCTGCGTTTGCGATTTGGACGAGTCGCCCAATACCATCGCGCGGTTTCCCGCCGCAAGCATCGCGCTTTTTATTTCCGCCTCCGCGAAGTTTTCGACGCAAGGGCCGCCGCGACCCATAAAACCGCTGGTACCCAGTACGGCCAAATCGACGCGAATCTCCTTTAAGCTGCGCGCCGCCCAATTTCCCACAATCGCATTGCTGTTGCGGCGCACCTGGCCGCCCAGCACGTAGGTGGTGATGCCATACTCGTCGAGCAGTTGCGCGGCCTTAAGGCCGTTGGTAAAAACGGTGATATCCTTTTTGATGGTGAGCAATTGCGCAAACAAATAAAGCGTCGAGCCGCTGTCGAGTATGAGCGACATGCCGCTTTCAATGCGCAAAAGCGCCGCTTGCGCGATGCGCTTCTTTTCATCCGTGCGCGTAACCGCTTTTTCGATAAAGCTCGGTTCAAACGTGCCGTTCAGCGCCATGGCACCGCCGTACGCTTTGACGGCAAGCCCTTTTTCCTCTAAAAACAACAGGTCTTTGCGTATTGTTTCGGAGGACACGCTGAACAGGCGCGAAAGCTCCGACACGCGGATACTGCCCTCAACGGCAAGGCGTTTTTCAATATAGGATCGCCTTTCCTGCATCAGATATGCGCTCAACGCATTTCCTCCTAATAACCGAATCGCAATAAAAACCAACCAAAAACAATTATATATGTGTTGTTACATGCGGTCAAGTGTCGTTGATTTGTGATTATATACGCAGGCATGGAAAAATTCGCATTTTCCACTTGAAACGATTGAATTGTACTGAGAACGCATATATAATATGTTTGTTTTTCTTTCCCGGGTTGATTTGCCTTAACCTTGGGAGGTGTATACTGGCATGTACATGCAGTACGACATCGACATACTCTCCATATTGCTGCTCGCCATCGTGCTGTTCAACCATATCAGGAACAGCAGCGAGGGGCTTTTCCGGCAGAATTATTTTCGCGCGCTCATTTATTGCGATATGGGTATATTATTAACGGATATACTGATATTTTTGGCGGTTGGCCGTCCCGGCGGATTCATTCACATAATGCTTGAGGCATTGCAGACCGTTTTCTTTATACTATGCAGCCTGTTTTGTATGCTCTGGGCATTCTATTGCGCGATACGCCCCGGAAACAAGCTGCGGCGCAACGAGCTCTTGCTGCTGACAGTACCTTTTTTCCTGCTGGTCGTATTTTTGATCATTAATTTCTTTAATTTTGCGAACGGGTTTCTGTTCCGCATCACTTCGCCGGAAAACGGCTATCTCCGGGGTCCGTGTTTCTTTATCATTGCGATATGCACCTATTCTTATATCGTTTATTCAGTAATACAGGTGCTCAGCAGCAAAAGGCATCTTTCCCGCAGCGAGTTTTACACCTATCTGCTGATCCCGCTGTTTCCGATGGCGGTGGGCATCGTTCAGTTGGCGTTCAGTATGAAGGTACTGATGGTTTGGCCTGCGACGGCGCTTTCGATCGTGATTATGCAGATGTCCACGCTCACTGAAAAAATTAACCTCGACCATTTGACCGGCCTTTATAACCGGAGATACTTGGATGAATATATTGAGGACGCGCTGCAAATGAGCCGTTCGGGCAATTATGCGAGAGGCAGCAAGAAGTTCGCCGCGATCATGCTCGACCTTGACGGTTTTAAAAAGATTAACGATAATTTTGGACATGTAGAAGGAGACCGCGCGATCGTGATTGCAGCAGACCTGCTGCGAAAAAGCATCCGCAAGGGCGATTTTGTATCGCGCTACGGCGGGGACGAATTCTTAATCGTGCTTGAGCAATGCAGCGAAACGACGCCGGTGCGTGTGATCCGCCGTATACGCGACAACGCACAGAAATTTAACAGTGAGAATAAACTGCCGTATGAAATTGAGTTTTCGATGGGGTATAAGGTGTATTCCAACCTGATCGGGCTGACCAGCAAGCAGATATTTTCCGACATCGACGAACTCATGTATCAAAACAAACAGAGCAAGATCGGGGTTCACAACTGAAATCGGGTTTCTTTACTTTATAATCTGTGATATCATGAAACAAACCGCAAAGGCAGGAATTTATGCATAAAACCGATCTTCAAATCGCACGAGAAGCCAAGCTGTTCCCGATACCGGAAATTGCGGGGAGCATAGGCATACTGGGCAGCGAACTCATCCCTTTCGGCGATAACAAAGCCAAAATATCGCTTTCGATACTGGACCGCATCAGAAACAACCCGCCGGGAAAGCTCATACTCGTTTCCGCCGTGAACCCCACGCCGGCGGGCGAGGGCAAAACCACGATATCGATCGGGCTTGCAGACGCGCTTAAAGCGTGCGGGCAGCGCGTATGCCTCACGCTGCGGGAGCCCTCGCTCGGGCCGGTGTTCGGTATCAAGGGCGGCGCGGCGGGCGGCGGCTACTCTCAGGTGATACCGATGGAGGATATCAACCTGCACTTTACAGGCGATCTTCACGCGGTGACCGCGGCGAACAACCTGCTTTGCGCGCTTGTGGATAACCACATCCAGCAGGGCAACGCGCTTTCAATCGACCCGCGCCGCATTACGATCCGGCGTTGTATGGATATGAATGATCGGCAGCTGCGCTTCATCACGTGCGGGCTTGGCGGACGCACGAACGGCATGCCGCGCGAGGACAGCTTCGATATCACAGCCGCTTCGGAAGTAATGGCGGTGCTGTGCCTTGCAGCTGACTTGCACGATTTAAAGGAAAGGCTTTCGCGCGTGAAGGTGGCGAATACGTTTGACGGGGAACCGGTTACAGTGGAAGCGCTGCACGCGGCGGGCGCGATGGCGGCGCTTTTGAAAGACGCGATACACCCCAACATCGTGCAGACGCTGGAAGGTACGCCCTGCCTGATGCACGGTGGGCCGTTTGCGAATATCGCGCACGGCTGCAACAGTTATATCGCGACGCACACCGCGCTGCACCTTGCGGATTACGTCGTTACCGAAGCGGGTTTCGGTGCCGACCTTGGCGCGGAGAAGTTCCTCGATATCAAGTGCCGCCAGACGGGCCTTTGGCCCGACGCCGTTGTCGTGGTATCGACGGTGCGCGCACTTAAAGTGCATGGCGGCGTAGATAAGCAAAACCTTGCGGTTTCAGATGCAGCCGCCGTTAAGCGGGGTTTTTGCAACCTTGCCAAGCATATCGATAACCTAAAAGGCTTCTACGGCCTTCCCGTAGCTGTGGCGATTAACCGATTCGATACGGATGCGCCGGAGGAGATCGATACGATCTGCCGCTTATGCGCGGGTAAAGGCGTTACGGCGGTACCCGCCGACGGTTGGGCGCAGGGCGGCAAAGGCGGTATCGCGCTGGCCAAAGAGGTGATGCGTATCGCGCAGAAAACACCGCCGAAGCATCCGTACGCGCTGGAGGAAAGCATTGAGACCAAGATCGAAAAGCTGGCGCGCACGATATACGGAGCTGGCGAGATTCATTATTCGGCGGGCGTTCAAAAAGATATTGCCGCGCTGAACGCAAACGGATACGCGCATCTGCCCGTCTGCATCGCAAAAACGCAATATTCGCTCTCGCATGACCCGAAGCTGCTCGGGCGCCCGGAAGGTTTCCGGTTTACTGTACGCGGCGTTAAGCTCTCGGCGGGGGCTGGTTTTATTGTTGTTTTAGCGGGCGACATCACCACGATGCCGGGGCTGCCTAAAAACCCCGCGGCGGAGCAGATTACGATTGACGACGAGGGAAGAATAGACGGGTTATTCTGATCCGGCTACCTCAATATGTATACAATTTGTGAACTTTGCGCATGGTCGTTTTAATCGAAAGCACAAAATGGTACAATCCCTGATATATGAAGCATCGGGGATAATATATGACGAAAAAACAACTGGCGATTGCGCTGATTTTTATAGTGATCGCGGGCGCGGTGGCAGGCGCGTTTATATTTTTAAGCCGCACGGATAGCGCAAGACACGCGGCGCTGCCCTCGTCTGCGGAGAGCACCGGTATCAGCGGTATGCCGCAGGAACTGCCGCATGCCGTATATAGCGGCAAATACGCCGATGAACCCGAATATCCGCTTCTATTGACTTTCGAGCTTTAATATGCTGCCGCCTAAACGGCGCAGCGTTTCTTCCTTGCCGAGCAGCGAAGCGATTTCCACCGGGCCTCCCGGAGTAACCTCTTGCCCCGATATCGCGATACGCAGCGGCCAGTACAGCTGGCCGTTTTTGATACCCAGCTTTTCTATCAGCACAGCAAGCGTTTCCTTGAGCGCTTCGATGGAATAGTCACTCAGGGCTTCGAGCGCTGCCTTTGATTCCTTCAGCACCGGCAGCGCCGATGCTGCGTCGCAGCCCGACCGCTTATGGAAGTACAGTTCCTTACCGAACTCCGGCATGGCGATTAAAAACGAAAGTTTGCCGGATATCTCGTCCAGCCGTTCCAGCCGCGGCTGTATCATCTCCGAAATCAACTCAAGATTCATATGCGCAACGCCTGCCGCCTCAAAATACGGCATCGCACGCGCGATGAATTCCTCTTTTGTCAACGCGCGGATATACTGCGCGTTCATCCAGTTCAGCTTTTCGGTATCGAATATCGCGGGCGATTTAGACAAGCCTTCGACGGAGAATGCTTGGATAAGCTCATTCAGCGAAAATATTTCGCGCTCGTCGCCCGGGCTCCACCCGAGCAGCGCGATGTAGTTGATCAAAGCCTCTTTCAAATAACCCTTTTGAATAAAATCCTCAAACGATGCGTCGCCGTAACGCTTGGAGAGCTTGCGCTGCTTGTCCTTCATCACGACGGGAAGATGGATGTAGCGCGGTATCTCCCAGCCCATCGCACGGTACAGATGGTTGTATTTGGGTGTGGACGAGAGGTATTCCACGCCGCGAATCACGTGCGTGATGCCCATCAGGTGGTCGTCGATCACGTTGGCGAGGTTGTAGGTCGGCATACCGTCGGCCTTTAGCAGCACATTGTCGTCGAGGTCGGCGTTGGGTATGGTGACATCGCCAAACACCATATCGCTGTAGGTGGTTTCGCCTTCTCGCGGTATGTTCTGGCGGACCACATACGGCTCGCCCGCGCTGAGCTTCGCCTGTATTTCCTCCGGCGAAAGGTGCAGGCAGCGCTTGTCGTAGGTGAACGCCTTGCCCTGCGCCTCAGCCTTGGCGCGCTCGTCGGCGAGCCGCTCCTTTGTGCAGAAGCAGCGGTACGCCGCGCCGTGCTCAATCAGCTTTTCTGTGTATTCCTTGTAAATTTGGCGGCGTTCGCTCTGAACGTAGGGACCAAACGCGCCGCCCGCGTCGGGGCCTTCATCGTAACTCAGCCCTGTCAAGCGCAGCGTGCTATAGATGACATCCTTCGCGCCTTCCACCTCGCGGTTTAAATCTGTGTCCTCAATTCGGAGTATGAATACGCCCTTGTTTTGCCGCGCGAAAAGCCACGCATAGAGCGCGGTGCGCAAGCCTCCGATATGCAGATAGCCCGTCGGGCTGGGTGCGAACCTCGTCCTGACCTGAGTCATGATCCATCAGTTCCTTTCTTCTTTTCGGGGCATATCCCAAAGTTCCCAGAATGGATATGGGAACCCCGTCACTGGGGATACGATATTATTGATAGTGTTCCCGGATTACCGTTCTTCCAGATAACATGCGGGCGGCTGATAGCCGCCCCTGCATGGTTTATATCTGTTGTTTCTTTAAGCAGCTTACCCTTCCGGCTTGTAGCTGTCCTTGAGGCCGACGATCTGATTGAACACCAAGGCGCCTTTGCGGCTGTCGTCGTCCGCGACGAAGTAGCCCTGCCTCAGGAACTGGAAGCGCTGCCCCGGCTGTATGTCCGCCCCCGCTTTTTCGATGCGCGCGTTAAGCAATACTTTGATCGAATCGTGATTGAGCCGGTTCATGAAGTCGCCCTCGGTATCCGGCAGCAGCAGCGCGTCGTACAGGCGCACCGTGCACGGTGCGGATGAAGCCGCATCTACCCAGTGCAGCGTGCCTTTTACCTTGCGCCCCGCCGTGGGGCCGCCCGTTTTGGAGCCGGGGTCGTACGTGCAGATGAGTTCTGTTACGTTTCCCGCATCATCCTTGACGACGCGCTCGTATTTGATGATGTAAGCGTCCTTCAGGCGAACCTCTCTGCCGGGGGCAAGGCGGTAGAACTTGCCAGGTGGGTCTTCCATAAAGTCTTCGTGCTCGATATAGATTTCACGCGAGAACGGCACATCGCGCAGCCCGGCGTCTTCGGATTTTGGCAGGTTTTCAGACTGAACGGTTTCCGTTCCGGTATAGTTTTCAATTGTCACCTTGAGCGGATCGAGTACCGCCATGCGGCGCTGCGCGGTGGCGTTTAAATGCTCGCGCACGCAATGCTCCAGCAGCGAGAGTTCCACCTCGCTGTTGGCCTTGGCGACGCCGATGCGCTCGCAGAAATCGCGGATCGCTTCGGGCGTAAAGCCCCTGCGGCGCAGGCCGGAGATCGTAGGCATGCGCGGGTCGTCCCAGCCCGAGACGAACCCCTCATCCACGAGCTTTTTAAGATAACGCTTGCTCATAATCGTGCGCGTCAGGTTCAGCCGCGCGAATTCGTACTGGTGCGGCGCAGGCGCGCATTCGCAGTTGGCGATCACCCAATCGTACAGCGGGCGGTGATCCTCGAATTCGAGCGTGCAGATGCTGTGCGTGATGTGCTCAAATGCGTCCTCCAGCGGATGCGCGTAATCGTACATCGGGTAGATGCACCACTTGTTTCCCGTCCGGGGGTGCTCCGCGCGCAGTATGCGGTAAATGATCGGATCGCGCATGTTGACGTTGGGGCTGGCCATATCGATCTTGGCGCGCAGCACCTTTTCGCCATCGGCGTAATTGCCATCGCGCATTTCAAAAAACAGCTTGCGGTTCTCCTCGATGCTGCGATTGCGGTACGGGCTTTCCCTGCCCGGCTCGGTCAGCGTGCCGCGGTATTCGCGCATTTGTTCTGCGGTGAGGTCGCATACGAAAGCGAGGCCTTTGTCGATGAGTTTCACGGCGCAATCGAACATGTAGTCGAAGTAATCGGAAGCGAACAGCACCGCGGCGGGCTCAAAGCCGAGCCACTTCACGTCACGCTCGATGCTCTCGATATACTCGTTTTCCTCTTTGGCGGGGTTGGTGTCGTCGTAGCGCAGGTTGCACTTGCCGCCGTACTTCGCGGCCGTACCAAAGTTAAGGCAAATCGACTTGGCGTGCCCGACATGCAAATAGCCGTTGGGCTCGGGCGGGAACCGCGTTAAAACATGGTCTGTGCGGCCCGAAGCAAGGTCGGCGTCAATGATTTCCTCAATAAAGTTTCTCGATTTAATCTCGGTCATGCGCGTTCTCCCGCGGCGCTGTTTTTTTACCTGTATCGCGATGCTTTTTTGCCGCGGCCACAAGCTCGCGGAACAGCGGGTGTGAGCGTATCGGGCGGGATTTGAACTCGGGATGGAATTGCACACCCACAAACCAAGGGTGGTCGGCAAGTTCCATGATCTCGACAAGGCCGTGTTCCGGGTTGATTCCCGCCACGCGCATGCCCGCCTTGGTAATCTGCTCAAGGTAGATGTTGTTGAACTCGTACCGGTGCCGGTGGCGTTCGCTGATCTCATCCACGCCATAGGCTTCGTATGCGTGCGTTCCTTTTTGCAGCGCGCATTTATACGCGCCGAGACGCATCGTACCGCCCATATTGGTAATGTTCTTTTGCTCGGGCATCAGGTCGATAAACGGATAAGGCGTATCGAGGCAATGCTCGGTGGAGTTGGCTTCGCGATAGCCCAGCACATTGCGCGCGAACTCGATCACCGCCATTTGCATACCGAGGCAGATACCAAAGAACGGCACTTTTTTTTCTCTGCAATATTTTATTGCCTTTATTTTGCCTTCTATACCGCGCTCACCAAAGCCTCCTGGAACGATGAGCCCGTCCGCTTCGCTCAATATGGGGTCGATGTCGGTGGTTTCCTCCAGATCGACTGCGTTGACCCAGAGTATCTGTACGTCCACTTTGTTGGCGATACCCGCGTGAGTCAACGATTCCACAATACTCAAATACGCGTCGTGCAGTTCGATATACTTGCCTACGATCGCGATTTTAACCTTATCCTTTTTCTGCTTTTGAATTCTGACAATGTTTTCCCATTCGGGAATGATCGAGGGCACATCGGGCAACCCGAGCCGGTTGCTGACGAGCTTGTCCAACTGTTCGTCGCGCAGCAGCAGCGGAATTTCGTAGAGCGAATCGGCATCGCGGTTTTGCACCACGGCCTTGGGGCTCACGTTGCAGAAAAGCGAGATCTTGCGCTTTAAATCGTCGGTAATCGCTTTTTCGGTACGGCACACGATGATGTCCGGCTCGATACCGATCGTTCGAAGCTCCTTGACACTGTGCTGCGTGGGTTTTGTTTTCAGTTCGCCTACCTTGCCGAGATAGGGCAGCAGCGTTACATGGATGTACATGCAGTTTTCCTCGCCCACCTCCCATTTGATCTGGCGGATGGTTTCGAGGA